>NZ_JBHYYB010000187.1:0-8689 GCF_042752535.1 Kitasatospora sp. NPDC059327
GCACGGCCGAGCCGGATTCCCCCTGCTCCGACACCGCATCCTCCTCCAGTGATCACCACAGAGCGCTACCACCGATTACGAGACAGAGCCGAAATTCTGATACTCCCAAGCTTGTTGCAGAAGTCCGGGTGGGGGCAGGTCGGTATGTGGTCCGGCCTGCTGGTTCCATGCGGTTCGAACGAGGTTGTGCATGTGGGCGGCGGCCTGCACGGCGTGGTGCAGCCCGTCGCCCTTCTGTCGGCAGTCGCGGAGGACTTTCCAGTTCTTCATGTCTGTCAAGTGCTTGTGTTCAGGCTGACGTCCTACGAGGAGGTTGACGAGGTACGGGGGCAGGTTCACGTTCAGGCGTCGGACTTGGCGATTTCGAAGACGGAGGGGATCGGTTCGACGATGTAGTGCTCGGGGATGATGCCGTCCCACCGGGTGTGGGCTCGGTAGCGGGGGCTGAAGCTGTAGAAGTAGGGGCTGGCCGGGTAGATGTGTTCGAGCGCGGACAGGTACTCGCGGATGTCCGTGCGGGCGCCGAGGGGGCCGGCGAGGACGCGGTCGCGCAGCCGGACGAACTCGTCCTCGTTGCTCTGCTGGAGGGCGATCAGTTTGTCGATGGCGCTCTGGAGGTCCAGGCCGCCGTCGCGCATGTAGATCCAGATGAGGTTGAACGCCTCGTCCATGCTGATCTCCTTGTTGAAGGAGAAGAGGTCGTTGACGTAGGCGATGGAATCGGTGGCCAGCTGAGCGGCCTGGTGGAGGTCGGGGTCGTGGGCCAGCTCGTCGCCGAGGTCGATGGCGAGGGCGTACTCCGTCATGATCACGATCCATACGGCCCACATGTCGTCGGCTCGGATCGCCAGGTATGCCTCTTCGGTGAGCGTGTCCAGGAGGGGCCCGCGGTTCTGGTCCGCGGAGCTGTCGATCGCCTTGTGGAGGGTGGTGCGGATGCGGTCGGCCATGGTCGGCGGCATGTCCGCGGCGACGCCGACGACCGCTTCGTAAGCCATCCGTACGGCGGATTCGCCCTCGGGGGCGGGGGTGCCGTCGATGGCCTGGTGGAAGAGGTGGCGCAGGAGGTCGAGCCGGGCATGGTCGTCGCGGACCTCGGGCCGGGCGAAGGCGTCGTCGACGACACCCCAGGTGATCGCGTTGACCGCGGCCCAGTACCCGCGGTCGTGCCGCGCGTGGGAGAAGGTCATCCCCGCCCAGAAGGGGGTGCGCTGGGCGAGATAGGCGTCGGCGGCCCGTTCGCTGCGGAAGTGCGCCACGAGGAGCGGGCGGGCCCAGGCGTTGGCGCGTCGCTCGATGTTGGCGGTGTCGCGGTGGAGTACGGGGACGAACCGGGAGTTGAGCCGCAGCCGGTAGGGGGTGCCCTCCTTGGGCCAAAGGGCCGCGGCGGCGGTGGTTGTGGCTGTGGGGCGGTGGGTGTGCTGGTTCACGAAACTCTCCTGTCGTATGTCCGTTGCGGCAAGGCCGGGCTGTACGGGCTGGGGCGGCTAGCGGGGCCGGGCGGTCGTGTCGGGGGCGGGTACGGGGATGGCGCGGGCGGTGATGACGACGTAGCCGAAGACGGAGCCGACGTGCGGGACGGTCTTGCGGAGGATGCGGGAGAGCGCGTCCACGGCTTGGTCGCCGTGAGCGGCGCGGAGTTCGTCGTGGTGGCGGGCGAGGTCGGCTTCGAGGTGCTGCAGCGACCGGTGCAGCTGCGCGTCGAGATCGATGATCTTCTCGACGTGGTAGCCGGTCTCGGCGAGGTGGACGAGCAGCGTGCCGACCGGTGTGATCGAGGAGTGTGCGTGGCGGCCGGTGTCGCTGCCGCGCAGGATCATGTCGCTCACGGCGAAAGGGCTGCCCGGTGCGAGAACGCGGTGCAGCTCGGTGAGGGCCTTGCGGGTGTCGGCGATGTGGAGCAGCGACTCGATGGCCCAGGCGGCGTCGTAGGAATGGTCGGTGAAGGGCAGGCAGGTCGCATCGGCGTGCTGGAAGCGGGCACGGTCGCCGAGGCCGGCCGCTTCGGCTCGGGCGGTGGCGAGTGCGACCTGGGTGGTGCTGATGGTGATGCCGGTGACGTGGCTGCCGGTCGACCGGGCCAGGCGCAGTGCGGGGCGGCCGATGCCGCAACCCATGTCGAGGAACTTCTGCCCTGAACGTGGGCGCAGCTCGCGCAGGAGGAGGTCGGTGAGGCGGTCGCCCGCGGCGGTGACCGCCGCCATCCGGTCCGCGGCGGGTTCGGCGGGTTCGGTGTCGTCGGGCCACAGGCCGATATGGAAGTTGTCGCCCCACAGCTGCCGCAGCACGGGGGTGAGGGCGTCGTAGTAGGCGCCGATGTCTCCGGTCGCGGTCATGCGCGGTCATCCCCCCGCTGCGTACGCGCGGATGACGGGGCGTCCAGGGCGACCAGCAGGCTGGTGGGTGTGGTCATGGTCGGTCCGTTCTTGAGGGTGCGCAGTCCTGGCTCGGCTCCGATCAGGCGCAGTCCGGGGGTGCGGGACAGGCGGGCGAGGGCCGTGGCGAGCTCGAATTCGGCGAGTTCGGCTCCGGGGCAGCGGCGGGTGCCGGTGCCGAAGGGGAGGTAGCCGGCAGCGGGGGGCCGGTGGCCGAGGAAGCGTTGCGGGTCGAAGCGTTCGGGGTCGGGGTAGAGGTCGCCCCGGCGGTGTACGAGGTGGATGGCGGGGACCAGTTCCGTACCGGCCGGGAAGCGGTGCCCGTCCCAGTCGAGGTCTTCGGGCACGATGCGGGCCAGGCCGGCCGGGACGACCGAGCCGTGGCGCAGGATCTCGGCGCATATGGCGCCCAGGTAGGGAAGTTGTGCGACGGCGGCGGGGTCGTTGGGTGGGGCGGTGCTCAGGGAGTCGAGTTCGGCGTGCAGCAGGCGGCGTACGTCGGGGTGGAGTTCGAGCAGGCGCATTCCCCAGGCCAGGGCGCTGGCCGTGGTGTCGTGGCCGGCGATGAGCAGGGTCATGATGTGGCCGCGGATCTGCTCGTCGTTCTGGGCGGGTTCGCTGGTCGCGAGGTGGAACAGCAGGTCGTCGCGCTGCTGCGCCGGGTCGGCGCGTAGCAGCGCGCTCTCCTCGCGCACGAAGAGCTGGAGCCGGTTCACGTGCGCGTCGATGCGCTGGATCAGCGGTGCGGGGTCGGTGTCCGGCGCCGCCGCCGGTTCGTACATCAGGTCCATGATCTCGGTGAGGAGGCGGACGCAGAGCTCACGGCGTTCTTCGGGCAGCGGGCCGAAGGCCGCGCGGACGATGAGACGCAGGGTGATGTCGTGGGCGACCTTGATCAAGGGGCGGGGGCCGTGGCGCAGCGTGTCCAGGACCGTGGTGATGATGTCGTCGATGTGGGGCCCGAGGGCCCGTACGGGTTTGCTGTGCAGGGGCGGCGCGAGGAGGCGGCGCACTTCGCGGTGAGCGTCGCCGGTGAGGTAGGGCAGGGCCTGTGCGCCGATCACGCGGCGGAAGTAGAGCGTGCCGCGGGCGCCCCAGGTCGTCCGGTTGGCGATGAAGAGCCGGCGGATCGCCTGGGGATCGCTCACGTAGACGCGGGGTGCGGCTCCGTCGGTGTGCAGGGTGAAGAGGGGGCCGTAGGCGCGGGCGTAGTCCTCCCAGGTGGACAGCAGCCGGTCGTTCTCCATGGTGTGGAGCTCGGCCGGGGTCAGGTGAGGGCCGGCGGGCAGGCCGGCGTGGGCACGGCGGGGGCAGGTGGCGGCGGAGGCGGGCTGGGGGCGGGGTGTCGGTGTTTTGGTCATGGCTGATCCCTTGGGGCGGGACGGGTGACCCCTTCGACGTGGCCGGGCCCCGGCGTCGCATGCCTGGAGGCGGGCATGCGACGCCGGGACGGCCGGCGCGGCTGCGAAGCCGCCGTCCCTCGCGTGGAGGTAGGGGCGGCTGCTCAGCGTTCCGGGCCGGCGTGTCGGCGCTCGCCCGTGCGTGGGGGAGCCTGCGGCGGCCCGGCCGCTGTCTGTGCGGCGGGGAGGCGGCGGGCGATGATGCTGTAGGCGGAGACTTTGTCGTGCAGGAGGCCGGCCGACATGTTGTCGGCCATCACGCGTAGTTCTTCGAGGGGACCGGTGACGCCTGCGGGGAAGTGGCGTTCGATGTTCGACTTCACCTGGACGAACCAGTGCGCGACGTCGGCGTTGGACGGCAGGACACGCATGTCGGCGATGGAGAAGCCGTTCGACCGGATGACATCGGCGAAGTACTCAGGGGTTTTGCGGTTTCCGCATGCGAGCCGGTCGACGTCGTCGTGGATCGCGGAGGTGTAGCCGTCGAGATCCCCCTTGAACAGGGTGTCGGAGATGATGACAGTGCCACCTGGACGGACCCGGGTGGCGAGGGCTTTCAGCGACTGCTCGAAGACGTCATTGCGGAGGTGGGTGTAGACACCGCGGATGACGACGAGGTCGTAGGGGGTCTGCGGGTCGGGGAGGCGGTCGACGTCCTGGCCGTTGCACAGGTACAGGCTGACGCGGCCGCTCAGGTCATGGTCGGCGAAGTAGTCCGCGCAGTAGGCGAGTTGCTCCGGGCTGATGTTGACCGCGTCGATCCGCGGGGTGTCGTGAAAGCGGCGGGCCAGCAGGTAGGTGATGAATCCCCAGCCGCAGCCCAGGTCGAGGATGCGGCCGATCGGCGGGCGGGGGCCGGTGAGCAGGCCGGCGTGGTGGAGCTGGCGGTCGAAGAAGCGGACTCCGGCCTCACCGAGGTCGAGATGGCGGCGGGCGCCTTCGTAGACGCCCCACTCGAACAGGCAGGTGTCGCCGAGGGTCTTGCGCCAGTCGTCGGGGGGGTCGGAGTAGGTGGAGACGACCTTGCCTCGGTAGGGGTCGGGTATGTCGCTGTCGATGACGGTCACACTCTCCGGCAAGGAGCTGTGGGGGGACCGGGCGGTGGTGGTCATCGCTGGCCTCCCCGCGGGTGGACACGGCGGAGCCGGAGTCGGCCGGGTCTGTTCGTCGAACGCGTGGGGGCGACGGCTCCGCACCGCGGGTGCGGGTCCTGGTGGAGTTTCTTGGTCAGGGCGTACCGCTGCCGTTCCCGATGGGCGGTCAGGGTGGCCGTGTCGTCTTCGGGGATACCGGATTCTGGTGTCGGTTTCAAAGCGCTCTCCCACTGTTCAGGGCCGGCCTGTTCGGGGCCCGGGGCCGACCTGTTCGTTCCGCTCGTTCGTCCGCTTCGCCCTGCACGCCGGCGGCGGCCCGTCAGGGCCGGCACGGACGCCGGTGGCGTCGAGGCCACCGCGGCGGTGCGGGCACGGCTCCACAAGACACCCGCCATCAGCAGCGAAGAAGTAGCCCGGCACCCCGCATGCGTGCACGCGATGCACGCATGTGCGTTTGTGAGATCCGGGTGGGTTGACACGAGCACCGTGAACACGGAGTGTCGGCACCGAAGTCACCAGGCAGCAGACCTCTTCGGGCCACCGTCTCCGAAAGATCCCGTACCCCGGACTGGGGGCTCCCTTCCGCGAGGTCCGGGCGGAGGTTGTCGAGCAGGTCGTGAGCCGCCCAAGTCCGGGGGTCACGGCCTGCGGGACCGGGAGTCCGGCTTCGCGCCGCAGCGATCCCTCCTTGAAGACGGCTTCGGCGATCCAGTCGAAGGTGTCGTCATCGAGGAGGTCGGGGTGGGCGGCGGCCGTGTCGGCCAGGTGCTCGGTGTCGGGGACGAAGGCGGCCCCGGCGAGCAGTGTCGGTGAGGCCGGGACCGCGAGGGCAGCGGCGTCGTCGACCAAGGCCGCCGCGTCGGGGCCCAGCCGCGCCCTGCGCTCGGTGAGCAGCTCGCCCAGGCCGCGGGGCACCCGCAGGGTCGTGAGGTCCGCTCCGCCGGGTGAGCGGGCGAGCGTGACCAGGTCCTCCTCGATCACCAGCGGCAGTCCCCCGCTGCGCTCCAGCAGGGTCCGCACGTCCGCACTCCCGACACCACCTGGAACCGGCCGGCGACACCGAGAGCTGGGACGACGAACAGGCCGAGGAACACCAGTGGCGCCGCCGCGCGCGCCTCACCCGGCTCGTCCACGAAGCCGCCGCCCACCGCGACCGGCTCATCCAACGATTCCAGTAGCGCTATGTGACCGACGTGATCCCCGACCCACACTGGCAGGCTGGTTGCACACGGTAGCGGATCTGGGCGTCCGCACTCCCCGCAGGCAGCCGAACAGCCGAGGAAGGCAAAGCCGGAGCCTCCCGTACATCCGGCGCTCCGAGGTCCTCACCGCGCGCCGCAGGTCAGGGGCCAGTTCGGCGTTGGTGATCGCATGGTGGTCGCAGACGAGCGTCGGGGCGGTGCCCCGGTAGCCTCCGCGGGTCGATCAAGGATCAACTGCCGCAGGAGGCCGGGGAAGTACGCAAGTCAGGACGGCCGGGCCGGGTCTACCGCCGGTGCGGGTGCCGGGACGCGACCCGGCGCCAGCTCGGCGCAGCGTGTCCGCACCTGACCGAGGAGGAGCACGGTACATGGACGTTCGCCGTCGACGTCCCCTCCCTCACGGGCCGCAGGCGCACGATACGTCGCGGCGGCTTCGAGGACGAGTGGCATGCCGAGACGGCGTTGCGGCGCTTCCTGGAAGGGCGGCAGCTGGGGTTCGACGCCGACCCGCAGGAGACGGTCGCCGCCTACCTCACCAAGTGACTCAAGGGCATGGAGTTCCTGCTCAAGCCCACCACCTACGCCCGCTACCGCACCTACGTGCTCTGCGAGTTGATACCCGTCTTCGGCAAGCTGCGCCTGGAGGAGCTCGCCCACGACCACATCTCCGCCTACGCCCAAGAGCAGCTCGACGCCGGCCGCGGACGCCAGGCCGTCTACCACTGCCTCGCCACGCTCTCCAGCGCCCTGAGCACCGCCGTGCGCACCCACCGCCTGCCCTTCGACGCCGCCCAGCCCCTGCCCATGCGCAGACCCCGCCCCGACGAACGCGTCCCCTGGACCGCGGAACAGGCCGTCGCCTTCCTCTCCCACTGCCGCAATGTCGACCCCGCCTTCGCCGACCTCTTCGAGGTCGTCATCGGCACCGGCCTGCGTAAGGGCGAGGCACTCGGCCTCCAGCGCCCGTGCGTGCGGCTCGACGACCGCGTCATGTACATCCGCCACACCCTGTCCGCCGTCGACAACCACGAACTCGTCCTGACCGCACCGAAGACGAAGAAGAGCCGCAACTGGGTGCCCCTGTCGGAACGTGTGGGTGCGCCACGAGGCGCCATGGAGCACGGCGCATATCCGCCTCCTCTTCACACAGAGAGAATCCAATTCATCACCCTAGCTGTCTCTCTGAGGGCAGGTCAGTCAGGTGCGCAGGGAGTGTGCGGACGGCCGGAGGCTCCCGGGGACACCGGGTTCCGAAGGCAGCCGCCGCGCTTGCCGGCCTCGGAGTGGGCACCGATAGAGCCCTACGGCTCCCTGCACGCCCACCCCTGGGCGACGGCAATCACCGGAGACCGTGCAGTCGGCCGTCCTCCATACCCCGCAAGGGGCGCGTCGAGCCACCCGGCGCGGGCCGGCTCTGTCAGAACGTGCACCGCGGCGTCCACCTCGGGCGCCCGAGGCGCCGGTGAGCTGTCGTCGTCAGTGGCAGCATCCGGCCTGTACTTGGTGGAGTCTGCGCCAGGTTGACCGGACCGGAAGGCGCTTCGACGGGTGCCGATCCGGTCGGCAAGGCCGGAGAAGCGAGCCGGGACGGTGGAGCGCGACTCCACCGCCCGGTTCCACGAGAACTCCCCGATGGCGCTGTCGTCGACGAGCACGGCAACGCCGTCCTCGACCTGAACCGGGAGCGGGCCGAGAGGGCAGGGACCGTCGACGATGAGGGCGATGCGGGAGGCGCCGGCGGTGCGGTGGGCCAGGTCGAGCACAGACGGTTGGAGGTGGAGGCCGTCGTTGATCAGTTCGACGGCGACCCACTCGTCCTCCAGCAGAGCCACGATCAGGCCGGAGCGCGGTGGGCGCCGGGCACGGCGCTGAACAGGTGGGTGGCGACAGTGGCCCTGGCCTCGATCACCTCCAGGATCCTGGTGCAGTCGGAGCCGATACGGCCCACGGCGACAGAGGTCGGCGCGCCCGTGGCCGGCGAATCCCACCTGACTGACCGTCGGTCGAGGTCAGCAAAAGTCAGCATCAGTCCGAGTACACCCTCAGAAACGTACGTACACGTGAGAACGCTGACCCTGGCCCGTCGAACTCGTTCCGACCTCTGCGAACGTGCCCGGCGGGCCAACTGCGATCAGGCAAGTCGTCACTTGAGCTCTTTACTCATACCTTTCATCCCAATATCGTCTGTTTACCGGATGGTCGACATCGCTCTGCGTGTGCGGTCAGGACGGCAGGGTCATCGACTGGGCGTGGTGGAAGACGTTCTTGTGGTCCCAGGTGTCCTTGGCCTTCTGCAGGCAGCGGTAGTTCGCCTTGGAATATCGTCATGCCTGGCCTACCGGACCTGGTCCGCGGACCAGGTCCGGCTGCTCACGCATCAGGAGGGCGCGGGCCCGGGGGTGGTTCGGCGTTGCCGGCCGTCCCTGCGGCGGTGTCCGGCTCCGGAGTCGTCTCCGAGACGCTCATTAGCGATGAGGCATATGACACCCTCGGATCGGGACCGCCGTCAAGGGCTGGAACGGCTGAGACGTGCTGGTGACCTGGGCCGTTGCGCGCTCCCGGTGAGGGAACCCGGTACCCGGTCCCGTTCGACCGTTCGGCGCACCGTTCGCCGCAGA
>NZ_JBHYYB010000188.1:0-8565 GCF_042752535.1 Kitasatospora sp. NPDC059327
CTCACCAAGTAACACCCCCACAGCCCCACACCCCCGGGCCCACCACGACCACGCCGCTGCCCCACACCCCGGGACAGCGGCGTCGCCGCACCCCCACAAGCATCGACACCACTCCCCGGCCGGCCACCCGGTGTCACCGGCATCGCGGGACGGGCCGACCGGGACGTGCCGCGCCGCGATTCCGGGGCCGTCTTCCTGCGGGAACCGCGCCCGGCCGTGCCGGTGCCCCCGCGCCGGGTGGCGCGGGGGCACCGGCGGGCGATCGAGCGCCCGCGCCGTACCCGGCGCGGCGCGGCGCGATCACCGCATCATGTAGACGCTGTCCATGAATTCGATGATCTGCTGGTCAGTCAGACGGTGGCCGTCACGGTGGCCCATGGCCAGGTCGGCCTCGCTGATCATGCCGACCAGTCGCTCGCCGTCGATCACCGGGATCCGGCGGATCTGGTGCTGCTCCATCTTCTTCAGCACCGCCTCCATCGCGTCGTCGGCGCGGACGCAGTGCAGGTGCCCGGCCAGCTCCATGGCCGTCATGTCCGCCGGCGACCGGCCCTCGGCGATACATCGCACGACGATGTCGCGGTCCGTGATGATGCCCTTCAGCTTCTGGTCCTCCCCGCAGATCGGGAGAGCGCCGACGTTCATGTCGCGCATCATCGTGGCGGCTTCGGCGAGCGTCTGGTCGGCGCGGATGCACTGGGCACCGGTGTGCATGATCTCTCGGGCAGTGGTCACTGGGACTCCTTCGTGGGTCTTCCCCCCGAGCACCGGGTGTTCCGGTGCGCTCACCATAAGCAACACCCCGACCGCCCGCGAGCCCGGGCGGCGGCGCCCCGCCCCGGCCGGGACCGATACTGGGAGCGTGACGCAGCAGGACCTCCCCGACCCGGTCGACGAGGCCGTGCGGGCCCGCCCCGCGACGGCGTTGCGGCCGTACGTGGCCTGGTACTCCGGCTACCGGCAACGCGGCCTGGCACCCGCCGCGCACCGGGGTCTGCCCTCCCCGTACCTGACCTTCATCCTCACCCTGGACGAGCCGCTGACCGTCGCCGGGCACCCGGATCCGGCCCAGGCCGGCGGCGACTACGCCACGCTGCTCGGCGGACTGCACACCTCCCCCGCCCTGATCACCCACGACGGGCGGCAGTCGGGCGTCCAGATCGCCGTCCATCCGCTGGCCGCCCGGGCGCTGTTCGGGCTGCCGGCCGGGGAGTTGGCGGGCCTGGACGTACCGGCGGACGCCGTGCTGGGGCGGGCGAGCGGGCGGCTCCAGGAGGAGCTCCAGCGGGCCGACGGCTGGCCGGGGCGGTTCGCCGCCCTGGACGGCGCCCTGCTGCGGGCCGCCCGCCCCTCGGGCCGGGTGCCGCCGGAGGTCGTCCGGGCCTGGTGGGAGCTGCGGCGCAGCGGCGGGTCGCTGCCGGTGTCGGCGCTCGCGCAGGACACCGGGTGGAGCGGCCGGCACCTGCGGGACCGGTTCTGCCACGAAACCGGGCTCACCCCGAAGGCCGCCGCCCGGGTGATCAGGTTCGACCGGGCCCGGCGGCTGCTGGCCGCTCCCGGGCCGGCGCCGCGGTTCGCGGAGCTGGCGGCGCGCTGCGGCTACTTCGACCAGGCGCACCTGGCCCGCGAGTTCCGTGCGCTGGCCGGGTGCGCGCCGAGCGTGTGGCTGGCCGAGGAGGGCCCGGACGCGGCGAAGTTCCGAAACGTCCAAGGCGCGGCGGGGGCGGCGGCGCCAGAGTGGGAGTCCTGAGAGCGACCCGGACCGCCCCCGAGGAGGCAGACCGCCATGAACAGCAAGACTCCCGCCCCGCAGGTCTGGCCCAGTCTGCGGGCCCGTGACGCCCGCGCCCTGATCCGGTTCCTGGTGGACGCCTTCGGTTTCGAGGAGGTCGTCGCGTACGGCGAGGGCGAGTTCGTCGCCCATGCGGAGCTCGCCTGGCCGGAGGGCGGCGGCGTGATGCTGGGCTCCGACCGCCCCGACACCGAGGGCTCCGCACCCTGGCCCGGGCGGCCGGGCGGCTTCACCGCGTACGTGGTGACGGCGCAGCCGGACGCGGTGCACGCGCGCGCCGTCGCCGCCGGGGCCCGGATCACCAAGGAGCCGTTCGAGACGGACTACGGCTCGCGGGACTTCGCGGCCGCCGACCCGGAGGGCAACCACTGGTACTTCGGCACCTATCCGGGCTCACCGCGCCCGTCGGCCGGCTGAGCCCGCCGTGACCGGCTCAGCCGGGCCACCGGGGCCCGCGGGGCCACCCGGGTCCGCCGGGCCGGCGGCGGCGGTCGACCGGCTGCGGGCGCTCTGCCTGGCGCTGCCGGAGGTCGCCGAGCGGATCAGCCACGGCGAGCCGACCTGGTTCGCGGGGAGCGGCCGGCGCGCCCGGGTGTTCGTGATGCTCGCCGACCACCACCACGACGACCACCTGGCCTTCTGGTGCCCGGCCGCACCCGGGCACCAGGGGTTCCTGGTCGCCGAGGACCCGGAGCGGTACTTCCGGCCCCCGTACGTCGGCCACCGCGGCTGGGTCGGGGTGCGCCTGGACGCGAAGCCCGTCGACTGGGGCCGGATCGAGGACCTGGTCGGCGACGCGTACGCGCTGGTGACGGGCTGACAGGACTTTTAGGTCGGATGACCTATTCTTCTCTCATGAACCTCTCCCCGGCCTTCGACGACCACCTGTCCCACGACCCCGACGGCCCCGTCCTGCTGGTCGGCGGCTACGGCACCGTCGGCGCCGAGCTGGCGCGCTCGGCGATCCCCGCCTGGCCGCTGCTGCTGACCGGCCGCTCGGAGCAGCGCGGGGCGGCGCTCGCCGAGGAGCTCCGCCGGGTGGACGGCGCCCACCCGGTCACCGTCCGGCGCTGGGACCTCGCCGACCCGGAGCCGTTCGGCGCCGCCGTCCGGGCCGTGGTCGGCGTGGTCAACGACCCGGACGACCGGGTGCTGCGGGCCGCCGCCCGGGCGGGCGTGCCGTTCGTGGACGTGACCCGCTGGACGGCGCGGCTGCAGCGGGCCGCCACGGTAGCCGCCCTGCTGCGCCCGGCCGCCCCGGTGCTGCTCTCGTCCGCCTGGATGGGCGGGGTGACCGGCCTGGTCACGGCCGCCCTGGCGGAGCGGCTCGGCGGGGCGGCCGAGGTCGGGATCGCGATCCGGTGGGACCTCGGGGACCGGGCGGGGGCCGACTCGGTGGAGTTCATGGACCGGCTCGGCCTGGACTACGAGGTGGTCCACGAGGGCCGGCGCCGGTCGGTGGCCCCGCTGGACGGCGCGCGCACGGTGCTGATCGGGGACGCCGCCACCCGGGTCGCCGGGATCGACACCCCGGAGCAGTTCACTCTCCCGCTCACCCTGGGCACGACCACCGCCACCACCCGGATCGGCTTCAGCTCCCGGATCGGCACGGCGGCCCTGCTGGCCGCCAAGCACGCCGGGTTCTTCCGCTGGGGCCGCGGCGAGCGCTGGGAGCCGGCCCGGCGGGCCCTGCTGTACTCGCCGGGCGAGGGCGGCGTGGCACGGCTGCGGATCGATGTCGCGCACGACGGGCAGGCGCTGAGCGCGGTGGTCGAGGACCGGGCCGGGCAGGCGCATCTGACGGCGGTCGGCGCCCTGCTGGGTCTGCGCCGGGCACTCGGGGCGGACGGCGCGCCGGCCCCGGTCGGGGTGGCCTTCCCGGAGCAGACGCCCCGGCCCGGGCAGGTCCTGGCCGACCTCGCGGCGCTCGGCGTCACGGTCGACGTCCGGAGCGAGCGGCGGGCGGGGGCCGCGGCGTGAGCGGCAAGGGCGAGCAGCGCCGCGCGCAGCTGCTGGACGCGGCCGAGGAGCTGCTGGTCACCGCGGGGGGCACCGAGCTCTCGATGCGGGCGGTCGCGGCGGCGGCCGGCGTCCGCCTGGGGCATCTGCAGTACTACTTCCCGACCCATGCCGCCCTGGTGGCGGCCGTCCTGGACCGGGTGCTCAACCGGTCGGCGGAGCGGCTGGCGCCACTGCTCGCCCCGATCGGCCCGACCGCGCCAGTCGCCCCGATCGGCCCGACCGCCCCGACGAACGACCGGGCCGGGGACGAGGCGGCCGAGCAGCTGGTCCGGGCCCTGCTCGCCGAGCAGGAGGACGCCCGTCTGGTCCGGCTGTTCGCCGAGCTCTGGGCCCTGGCCGCCCGGGACGAGGCCGTGGCGGGCTCCGTCCGGGCCTTCTACGCCGACTACCGCACGCAGGTCGCGGCGTTCCTCGCCGGCCGCCGGCCCGACCTGCCGGCGGCGGTCGTCCAGGGCCGCGCCCAGGTGTTCCTGATGCTGGTCGAGGGTGCCGCGCTGTTCCGCTCCGGCCTCGCGGGCGTGCGCGAGCCGGGCGCCGACGAGGAGCTGCTCCGGACGGCCCGGAGTCTGCTCGCGCCGTAGCGGCGGGCCGGGCAGACTGGCTGCGCGGGGCCGGCGAACAGGCGCGGGCCCGGCGCGGCTCGGAGGCGGCCATGCCGCAGATGGTGGTGGACGGGCGCACGATCGCCCTCTCGCACCTGGACAAGGTGTACTACCCGCGCACCGGCACGCTCAAGGGGGACGTGCTGCGCTACTACGCGGCCGTGCACACCGTGCTGCTGCCGCATCTGCGCGATCGTCCGGTGTCCTTCCTGCGCTGCCCGGAGGGCGTCGAGGGCGAGGTGTTCATCGCCAAGAACCCGCCCGCCGGGACGCCCCGCTGGGTGCGGACGGTGGAGGTGCCGAGCAGTGGCGGCGAGCTGCGGCAGGTGGTCCTGGACGACGGTGCGGCGCTGCTCTGGGCGGCCAACCTGGGCTGCCTGGAGCTGCACGTGCCGCAGTGGCACGCCGCCGCGCCCGGGCTGGCCGACCGGCTGGTGCTGGACCTCGACCCGGGCGAGGGCGCGTCCGTGCTCACCTGCCGGACGGTGGCCGGGCTGCTGCGCGAACGGCTCGCGGCGGACGGCCTCGACAGCTGGGTGAAGACCTCCGGCTCCAAGGGCCTGCACCTACTGGTGCCGCTGGAGCCGACACCGAGCGCGGAGGTCTCCGGCTACGCCAAGGCCCTCGCGGCCGCGCTGGAGAGCGCCCACCCCGACCTGGTCGTGCACACCATGGCCAAGGCGCGCCGCACCGGACGCGTACTGGTGGACTGGTCGCAGAACTCCGCCAAGAAGACCACCGCCGCGCCCTACACCCTCCGGGCCCGGCCCCGGCCGACCGTGTCCACGCCGCTCTCCTGGGCGGAGCTGGAAGCCGCCCGGTCGACGGCGGACCTGGTCTTCGACCTCGCCGACCTCCCCGAGCGACTGGCGGATCTCGGCGATCTGCTCGCACCGCTCCTGGACCCGGCGCGGGCCCGGCCGCTCCCCCCGCCACCGCCACCGTCGCCGTCGTCGGGCCGGGCGGCACCGCCCCGCTCCGACCCGCCGCGTCCGCGCACCGCCGGCCGCGAGGGCACCCGCACGCGGAGCGGCACCCGCACGGGTACCGGCAGCGGCACCGGCACGGGCACGGGCACCGACACCCCCGTGGTGCTGGAGCCGCCCGTCGAGGTGATGCGCCCGGCCGCCGTCCCGGCCGTCCCGCCGCCGGACGGGCTGGGCGGTGCGGGTGTGCAGTACGAGCTGAAGCTGGACGGCTTCCGCTGTGTGGCCTTCGCGCGCGGCGAACGCCCCCCGTACCTGCAGTCCCGCTCCGGGCGGGACCTGTCCGCCGAGTTCCCGCCGATCGCCGCCGCCGTGGCCCGGCTGCCCGCCGGGCTGGTGCTGGACGCGGAGCTGGTCGCCTGGCGGGGCGGCCGGTTCGCCTTCGAGGAACTGCTGCGCACCCGGCAGGGCCGGGCCTCGGACGGCGTGGCGCTCGGGCTGGTCGCCTTCGACCTGCTGGCGCTGCCCGGGCGCGACGTCCGGGGGCTGCCGCTCACCGACCGGCGACGGCTGCTGCTGGCCGCGCTCGCCGACGTACCTCCACCGGTGCAGCCGGTGCTGGCCACCACCGACCGGGCCGAGGCGATGACCTGGATGGAGCAGCTGGCCGACACCGGGGTCGAGGGGCTGGTCTGCAAGGCGGCCGGGTCGGCCTACCGGGCGCGCGGCGCCGGCCGGCGCTGGGTCAAGTACCGGCGCGGCGACACCGTCGACGCGACCGTCCGCGCGGTCGTCGGGACGGCGGCCCGGCCCCGGGCGCTGGTCCTGGAGCTGGACGACGGGCCGGTCCTGCTCTCCGCCCCGCGGCTGACCGCGGTGCAGGCCCGCGAGGTGGCGCGGGCGGTGGACGGGCTGCTGGGCGCAGCGGTGCGCGATCCGGAGCACGGGAGCCTGCGGCCGGTGACCGCTCCGCTGCGGGCCGAGGTGACCGTCACCGGCCGGCCACCGGCGGCGGCCTTCGTCCGGCTCCGGGGCGACTGACGGCTCCGGGGCGACCGACCGGTCCGGCGCGGCCGAGGGCTCCGGAGCGACCGAAACGCACGTGGTCGGTGGTGTTCACCCGCCCTCCGGCCGGCCCCCGCGCACCTCGACGGCGGTGGGCGGCGGGGCGGCGCGGACCCGGGCACGCGGGCAGTCCAGGTGGACCACCAGTTCCAGATGGTCGATCCGGGCCACCAGACCGACCGGGACCGGCACCCGGACGCCCGGCACCCATGCCCCGGCGTCGACCACCAGGTGGTCGCCGGTGTCCCGTTCGACCCGGCCGAGCGGGCCGTCGGTGCCCTCCACCTCGTAGCCGACCAGCGTCAGGTCCGCGGCGTGGTGGGCGCCCGGGCGGTACTCCCACAGTTCGGTGGTCACGGCGCTCACGCCTCCGGCTGGTCCCAGGGGCGGCGCTCCCGGCTGTCGGGGCGCTCGCGCCCGTCCGGACGCCCGCGGCCCTCGGCCCGGTCGCGCCCCTCGGGGCCGCCGCCGTCCGCCCGGCCCGCCGGGCGCGCCCCGGCCGTGCGGCGTCGCAGCAGCACGGCCACCACGACCGCCACGGCCACGCTGAGCGTCCAGACCAGCACCACCGCGGTCAGGACGGGCGCGGTCGGGGTGCGCACGCCGACGCTCAGGCAGATCGCGGACATCACCAGCGCCGTCATCACCACGCCGGGGGGCACCCGGCGCCCCAGGTGGCGCAGGCCGAGCCGGACGCGGCCGGGCTGTCTGACCCCCATCGTGCTCAACCGCCGGTCCAGGCGGGAGTCCTGGCGCAGGTCACTCTCGATCTCGGCCAGGAGCCGCCGCTCCCGTCCGCTCAACGCGGGTCCGTCCATCTCGGTCACCTCCGACGATCCCGGTGACGCCGTCCTCGTGTCCGGGCGGTTGCCCGGCCCGGGTGTGCGTCAGCCGCTCCGGCCGGCCGGTGCGGCCGGAGTCGTCGGGCGGCAGTCGACGAAGGCCCTGGGTCGGGCCAGCAGGCTGTCGTCCAACACGCGCAACAGGGCGGCGGCGTCGTGGTGCACCTCGGCCGCGCCCGCCGCCCGCAGCTCCAGGCCCGTCCCGCCGTCGCTCTCCACCGCGACGCACGACACCCGCGCGCGGTGGGCCAGCAGTGCCTCGCGCACGCTCGCGGCCACGAACACCGCGTGGTCCGAGGTGCCGTCGACCAGGCCGAGGGCCGAGCGGACGGGGTCGTCGCCCGGGGCCGCCACGGTCAGGGCGGGCACCTCCACCGGTCCGGGGCCGATCAGCAGGACCGTCCAGCCTCGCGCGGCGCATTCGTGCAGCAACTCTTCGGAGCCGGGTGACGCAGCGTGCCAGTCGGTACCGAAGAGTGCTGCCGAGATGACCGTCATGGCCCACCGTCCCCGTTCCGCACCGCACACGGACGCGCTCTTCCAGACTAGGCCTCCACCCCCGTATCGCGCCCGGTCACCGACCCCGCCGACCCCCGCCGGGCAGCGACCGGGCGCGGCAGACGGGCGCGGCGGACGGGCGCTCGCGACGGCCCGGTCAGTGGACCGGCGGCTCCGGGTCGGTGGCCAGCCGGGCGTGCAGGTGCTCGTCGTGGTAGGCGCCGTCGCCGTAGCGGTGGGAGGCGCGCAGGGTGCCCTCGGCGGGGAAGCCGCAGCGCTCGGCCACCCGGCAGGAGGCGTCGTTGCCGACCGCGTGGGCGAGCTCGATCCGGCGGGCCCCGGCCGTGGCGACGCCCCAGGCGGTGACGGCCCCGGTCACCCTGGTCGCGAGACCGCGGCCGCGGGCGGCCGGGAGCACCCAGTAGCCGATCATCGCGAGCCCGTCGGCCCGGTCGACCCAGCGCAGCGAGGAGTTGCCCAGCAACGTGCCGTCGGCGGCGTCGACCACGGCGAAGGCGGCCGCGGCGCCGCCGGCCCACCCGCTCTCGCAGCGGTCCAGGTAGGCCTCGGCCCCGGCCCGGTCGGTGGCACGGATCGGGTTCCACCGCGCGATCGCCGGATCGGCGGCGGCCGCGAGCACGCCGGCCACCGCTCCGCCCAGGATCTCGGTCGCCCGGCCCCACGGGCGGAGCGAGACGTCACCCAGGTCGAGGGTGACGGGAACGAAGGCGCGCTGGTCGGGACTGCTCTCCACGGTGCTCATCCCGCCTTCCTATCCCGGCCCCCGCCTCCCGCACCAGCGGTTTTTTGCGCGCGGG
>NZ_JBHYYB010000189.1:0-8419 GCF_042752535.1 Kitasatospora sp. NPDC059327
CCGCCGCCCGTCTCCCCCCCCCCCCCCCCGCGGGGCGCGGGGCGGGCCGACGGGCCGGCGAGGCCGGGCCGCCACCGGCGCTGACCGGGGGCGTCGGCCGCCACAGGCGACGGCCACACCCGCAGGAGCGGACGCGGAAGACCTTCTGACACCGGGCTGTTGTTCCTGCTGGTCACGCCCGGTCGATTTTCGGGCCGAGAATTGGATAGAATCGGGAAGTAGCCGTTGGCCGCGGGCCTTCGGAAGTGGAGCCAGGTGACCTGGGGCAGACCGGGAGCCTGGCTCGGCGCTTTCCCGGGACCTGTCAGCAGCCGGTGACGACCTGGAAGTCCAGGACATCGTCACCCAGCGTGGCCCGATACTCTCCCCGGCCCAGCTGCTCGAAGCGACAGGCGCCCGCCACGACATCGGCCACCCACAGCAGGGGCTCGATCCCGCCGTGAACGTGTTCGATCCGTAGGGCGCTGCCCTTGGGCAGGGCGTGCCGGGCGGTGGTCGAGATGGGTGTTGTCCCTGACCTCCGCGAAACCCGATAGGTTGTCGACGAGGGCCTTGTACGGCTGCTGCCGGTAAGCGCGAGTGGCAAAGGCGAAATCCGGGGCACGGAGCGAACCGTACAATCGACGGGAATCCGCCAGAACCGGGCTTTAAAATCTCTTTCCCGTCGCACGAACCTTGCGCTGCGGCTTGTCGCCCCATGCTTGCGGGCCGACGCCGATGTTCCGGCTGCGCGTCACCCTGCCCTGCCGACCATGTGAACCTCACGACGCGGGCATTGAGTTCAGTAGGGCGCCCCGGTATAAATGTCGATCTCATTTCCCTTTGAGTCAAATGCCATCATGTAGCCCACGAGGCCCGGAGAGACCGAAGTGTAGTCCGGCCGATGTCTTATTTCGCCCGGGTGGGTCGGCGGCCCCTTGAAAACTATGGTCAGGGTCTCTCCCGGCTCGATCTCATAAAGAGCTCCCATCGGCTCGAAGACCACAGTCAGGCAGTCGGATTCCACTGCCAAGACTGTCCGCTCCTCTACCCATGAAGCTTCTCGAGCCAGCCGCCTTTCGTAGCGTCGATTGCGAATCCAAGAGAACATGTGGCCATGATGCCTCAAGACGGAGGTTTTGCCAAGACCGACCCTCGCAAAACACCATGCAATTGATTCCCCCACCTCTCCTTCCACTTCGCCTATCCGGACAATCGAATCCCCCAAGGCTAGATACAATGTTGTCGCAACGATCGGGCGCTTAGCCATATCGCGCAGGAGATCCCTAGCCGGGGCATACCGACACTCGCCGATCGCCATGACCATTTGATACTGCGTTTCCCACGTCCGAACATCCTTGATCTCACGCTCAAGCGCCCTGAAGATTTGGGGCCCGACTGTCGGGTCAGCGATCTTCCGAAGCTTTTTCGCCGCACCCCTTCTTCGCGCAGATGATTTGTCTTCAAGTCGCTCGATCGCTTCGCGCACCAGTTCCTCGTCTGCCGTGTGACACCTCCGGCATCATTCCGCACTGCAAGGGGCAAATATACGGCACTGGGGTGTGGCCCATTGGGCCACACCCCAGCCAGCCATGATGGCTACTTCTGCGCAAGTATGCGCAATCCTATCGAACCAACTGCTTCGCCACTCCTCGAGAGTCATCTGTGGCTGCTCCACTCGCCAGGCACCGCCCCTCGCCAATGCGTCGGACCACGGTCAACAGCCGTCCGTTCAGGCGGGTGTCCAGGGCCTGCTCGCGCCGCGCGCTGCGAGTGCGCCGGACAGCCTGCTCGGGCAGGCGGTGGGCGAGAACACCCAGTAGGACCTCGTGGGTTGCGGGGCCCAGTCGATCCGCCGCCACCCATCGCCCGCGCACCACGACGCCGCCAACCTGGCCCTCGACCTCACCGTTCGTCTCGAAGCGGCGCGTCAGCGCAGCGTCGGTCCACGCCTCGGCCCGCTCCAGCTCCTCCTTCAGCGACGGTGCCCCGACATCGTCGGCAGCGAGTGGAGGAGCGGTCCTCCCGCGCCGGTGTCGTCGTCCTCTTCGTCCGTCACTGGCCCGGCGGGAGCTTCACGGTAGGCGTCCCTGCGACGTTCCGGCCGTCGGCGCCGGCCATGTCGTACGGGCCGCCCGCGCCGCGGGTCAGCGGGACCTCGTAGACGACCTTGGTCGCGATCTCGCCGTTGACCTGGTCCTTGGTGCCGGGTGCGAGCGTCGCGCGGCGGACCCGCAGCAGGCGGCCGGGGTCCTGGTCGGTGGCGGCCTTGCCGTAGTCGAGGTTCCACGCCAGCTCGCCGGCGGCGGCGATCCGGGTGACGCGGCCGTCGGTGTCGTAGGTGTAGGTGGTCTTCAGGGGCTGGGCCAGGCGCGGGTCCCAGACCTGGGCGATGCGGCCCTTGTCGTCGTACGCGTAGTGCGTGACCTCGACGGCCTCCTGCTGGGAGGTCGCCGGGTTCCACGACCACACCTTCACGCCCCGCACCCGGTCGAGGTAGTCCCCGGGGGTGGTGGCGGTGGCGGTGGTGGCCTTGGCGTACTCGTACTCCATGACCTCGCAGCCGCGCGGCAGCGGGTTCACGGTGCAGTGGTTGAGGTCGTCGACGCCCGGCTCGACGGTCGGGATGACGCGCTTGACGAGGGAGCGGCCGTCGGTGGTGTCGTACTGGTAGCGGGTGGTCGAGGCGGCCTCCGGGCCACTCTCGCTGACGACCTGGTAGATGGAGGAGCCGGCCTGACGGGCGAACACGGTCTTCGAGCCGTCCAGGTCGGACAGCTCGTAGGTGGTGCCGGCGGTCTGCACGTCCCAGACCTGGTTCGGGCCGCGCCAGCAGGTCCAGATGGTGCCGCCCTGGTAGGCGTCCAGGCACTTGGACGACTGCTGGTTGACGATCTGGCCGTCGGCCAGGACCTCCCACCTCTGGTTGGTACCGGCGTTGCAGTCCCACAGCGTCATCCGGGTGTTGTCCGCGGTCACGCCCCAGGGGTTGTCCAGGCACTTGCCCAGGATCTGCAGGCGCTGCTGGTCGTCGCGGGTCCACTGCTGGTTGGCGCCGCCGGTGCACGGCGCCGCCTGCAGGTTTGTGCCGTTGCCGGCCACGCCGTTGGGGACCTCCAGGCACTGCCCGGTGGCGCCGAGCACGATCGCTCCGGCGGTGGCCGGCACGGCCTTGAGCGAGAGCGACTCCGCGCCGGGCTCGGGGAAGAGGGTGCCGTCGGTGCCCTTGGCGAAGGTGAGTGCGGTGTCGTCGTTGCCCTTGATCTCGACGAGGTCGGACTGCGGGAACGACAGGGAGCGGTAGTCCGACCCGGTGCCGGCGTCGGGGCCGCCGGCCCACTGCGGGCCGAAGGGTGCGACGATCTCCTTCAGGGACAGGTCGTCGAGGAAGACCTCCTTGTCCGGTGCGGCGAAGCCGTTGACGATGCGGAACCAGGCCTCGGTGGCGTCCTTGGGGACGACCATGTCGACGGTCAGCTGCTGCCAGCCGTCCGTGAACGACGCCTTGGGGGACGGCACGTTGCCGTAGCCGGCCGGGGTGCGGTGCACGCCCAGAAGGCGCAGGCCGATGTCGGGGCGGTCGGGGTTGAGGCCGGTGGCGGCGGGGACGTAGATCCAGCCGGTCAGGCGGTAGGTGCGGCCCGGCTTCATGCCGTGGGAGAGGCTGTAGCCGGGGCCGATCTCCGTGTAGGAGTCCGGGTTGCCGGTGGGCTTGATTAGCAGGGCGTCGGTGGAGCTGTCGTGGCCGCGGACGGTCGAGCGGGTGAGCGTGGCGGGGCCGGGGGTGAAGCCGGTGGTGTCGGTGCCGATCTGGCGCTGGCCCAGGGTCAGGCGTTCGCCCTGCGGCTGCCAGCCGCGCCCGAGGTCGCGCGAGGACGCGGTGCGGGTCACCGACATGCCGAACTCGTTGGCGTCGGTGACGTCGGTGGAGTAGTCGCCGGTGAGCAGGTTCACCGAGCCCGGACCGATACCGGTGCCGGCCGCGCCGTCGGCGTTGCGGTCCACCGTCAGGGTGTTCCACACCGTGGTGTAGCCGCTGCCCGAGCCGTCCTCGGGGAACAGCACGGCCCGCACCTGCACCACGCCGCCGACGTTGCCGAGGGTGTCGAGGACGTTCCAGTTGGCGTGGGTACCGAGGTCGGCCAGACGCGGCTTGTCCTCGGTCACGGCCGTATTGTCGGCCTTGGCAAGGTTGGTACGGGGCACGTTGTACTCGGTCGCGCCCGGACCGCGGCGGTACTGGTAGACCACCCGCTTGAACTGCGACTGCGCGTCGACCGACAGTTTGACGCGTTTGGCGGCCTGCGTGCCGTTCACCGGCGAGCTCATGCCCGCCCGACCGACCTGGAAGGTGTGGGTGACGGGCGGGGAGAGGTTGCCCGCCCGGTCCTTGGACTGCACACTCAGCACCCGCCGGCCCTCGGTGGTGGGTGTGATGGTCGTGGTGAGTGAGGCGGTGGTGGGCAGGGTGACGGGTGCGGCGCCGTCCAGGGTGTAGACGTAGGCGGCGAGATCACCGGTGCCGGCGGCCGGGGTGATGGTGAACGCCCCGGGCTGGCCGGCCGCGCCGTGCCACAGTCCGTCCGCCGGGTAGTCGGCGGAGGTGACGGTCGGCGCAGCGGGCTTCGTGGTGTCGGCGATGACGTTGGTGCCGACCCAGGCGGAACGGGACTTGCCGTCGTCGAGCATGGCCCAGATCGCGTACTGCACACCCTCGTCGAGCCTGGTGATGCCGTAGTCGGACGGGCGGACGGTGGCGATCGCTCCGTTCGGGGTGTCCCGGACGACGGTGCCCAGGTAGGTGCTCTCGCGCCACAGGTCGAGGTAGACCTTCAGCGGGTCGCCGTCCACGTCGGCGGCCTGCACCTGGAACCGCGGGTTCGCGTCCGGGGTGTAGGCCGGGCTGCCCGGCTGGGACGGCTGCACCTGGACCGCGGCCGGGGTCGCCGGCACGGAGTTGTAGGTGATCGAGAGGAACGGCGGAGCGCCGCCCTCGGCCGAGCTGAACCGCTTCCAGGACAGGGGGCTGGACTCGTCCGCCGCCTTCAGGCCGATGCCGTAGTCCGCGACGTTGTGCGACGCGAAGTACCGGATCATGTCGGTGACGTCGGCCTTCGCCCACACGGAGCCGTCACCGGCCGTGCAGTGGTGCTGGTCGTCCGGGTCCTCGTCGAAGGTGTCGTTCGACGTCGTCCACTTCTGGCCCCACACCGGCTGGTCGTTCCAGCGGGTCCACCAGGCCGCGCCGCCCGCGTTCCACACCTCCCACTGCTTCGCGATGCAGGACGACGAGTGGTAGTTGTACAGGTTCAGCGTGGCTCCGAGGATCTGCTTCCCGTTGAACTCACCCCCCGGGACCGTCAGGAACGAGCGCGCCACGACCGAGCCGTTGTAGCTGCCCAGCTTCAGGTCACCCGACGACGAGGCGTCGACGTTCTCATCGCTCTGCACGTACGTGTCGTAGGTGCTCAGGATGTCGATCACCGGGTCGATGGTGACCGGGTACCGCGTCTTGGTGTCCGCCAGGAAGGCCGCGTCCGGGGTGAACACCAGCTCGGTGTCCGAGCCCCGGCCGCGCACCTCCATCTTCACCGGTGCCCGGTGCAGGTGCTCCAGCGACGCCTGGTCGACCGCGGCGTCCCACATCACGGGCGCCGGGATCTTCACCGCCGGCTTGCCCGAAGCGTCCAGCAGCTGGATCGAACCGTCCGTCTGCGGCACCACCGTCAGGCCGGTGGTGTCCAGCGGGAGCGTCAGCGTGCCCGCCTGGGACACGGCCGAACGATCCTTGACCACCAGGAACTGCTCGAAACCGGTGCGCGTGGCCTGCAGGACCAGATCGACGCCCGGGCGGGCGTCGACGTAGGTGGCCCTACTGCCCTCCAACTTCGGCTTCGGCAGCCTGCCCAGCCAGCCGAACCTCAACTGCTGATCCCCCGAACCGACCGCCACCAACTCACGCTCGACCGGCCGCGCCGGCGCCGGATCGGCCGCCGGGGCCGCAGCCCGTACGGCCCCCCGGGAAGCTCGCTCCGCGCTCACGCTCGTCATCGGAGAGGGAGCCAGGGACGGGGACCGGGACGGGGACGGGGACGGAGCCAGGGACGGGGAAGCCGACAGCCCGGGCGACGGCGAGGCGGGCGCAACGGGCCTCGCCGTACCGGCCGGGGAAGCCGGCGCGGTCGAGGGAGCGGCGGCGGTCGGGGACGCCGGGCCGGGAGCTGCCGTGGCCGGGGCCGACGGGCTCGGCGAGGGCGAGGCGGCGGGATTTGACGCGGTCGTACCTGGAAGGCTGTCCCCCACCGTCACCCCGGCGTCCCCGCCCTCGAAGACGAGGCCCTCGGGGTGGGCCTTCGGTGCGACCTTGCCGTCCGCCGTCCGCACCAGCGTGGTGTCCACCGGGACCCACGCTTCACCGATCCTCATCCGAATCGGCCCGGTCGACCTGTCCGCGGTGAGCGTGCCGTCGGGGTTCGCCCACAGCGTCGCCGTCTCGGTACGGGCCCCGGTCACCTCGACCCGGTGGCCCTGCAACCGCGCCGACAACAGCGCCGACGCCTCGTCGGGTGCCTCGTCGCCCTTCGGAGCGGGAGCCGGAGCAGGGGCGGGAACCGCCGAGGCAGGCACCGGGGCGAGCGCGTCCAGCGCCACCCCCGTCTGGACCAGCAGCCCCAGCGTCAGAAGGCCGGATATCCGGCGCAGCTTGCGCGTCGAGAAGGCCCCACCCGCGAACGCGGGCGAGGCCTGGAACCGTCGTGACATCAAGTCTCTTTCAATGTGGAGTCAAGAGTGTGCAAAAGCCGAATCCAAGTTCGGCGCGCACCAACCTCCCATCCGCCACCGACCCTCGGACGCCGGCCGCCATTGCGATCAACTAACGAAATGATGATCAACCGTCAGAAGTGCGGGCCTTCATGACCACCATCACCACCTCGAGCAGAGCCCAGTCCCCCCAGCTACCGCCACCGGGCCCTGCCTGCGGGAGTTTGAGCGGCAGGGTACTGACAGCGGCGTCGGAGAGTGAGTAGGCATGGAAAGGGCCCTTGGGGCCCGGGTCCGGCGGCAGCCGGACTTTCATGACTGGCGCAGTGAGCTCCGACAGCATCGGGCCAGCAGGCCGACATGGGTGTCCGGCCTGGGCGGTGACAGCGGCACGGGCAGTCAGCCCGCCGGAGGCCAGCGTCAGCCGACAAGCAGCGTCAACCTCGAGCCTGGGTGTCGGCCGGGCCGGTGGGGGGAGGACACTGGTACCGGACCCCGCCCGTAGGAGAGCTTCCGGAGGAACGGTGAGCGCAGCGCCCCTGCACGGCCACCACGGCGACCCCCGGCCCATCGCCCGTACCCAGGACGGCGTCGCCGCGGGCGCAGCGGATGGAGTTCTACCGTGAGATGGGGGAGGCCGATGTCGAGACGATCGGCGGCGTTCTGAAGCGGTGGTGGCTGCGCGCGGAGCTGTACCGCGACCAGGAGGGCGACCGTATCCACGCCGCCGTCCAAGCCGGCTTTGCTCCCGGTACCTCCGCCTCCGCGGTCCTGCGTCGCCTCCAGGCCCGGTGAACCACCACCCCGAGGGTCCCGGCGACGACGAGGACGACCGCTCACCCTCTCTCCGGCCGTCCAGGAAGTTCTCGAAGACCCCAACACGTCGGCCAGCGTGTTCTCCGCCCTGGTTGCGTTCCTCGTCGATGTCCGCGAGGACCCCTTTCCCGATCTGAGTCTGCCGGTACCCGGTCGGCCCGGCATGCACTCCGCGCTGCTGCTCTGGGATCTGGGACTGGTGGAGTACGCGGTGAACGAGCACACGGACCCGCCGCGCATCTACGTCTCCCGGGTCCTGCGGACTGACTGATCGTTGGCGTACGGGATGGCCGGAGTCGTCCGGGGGGGGTGCCGGGGTGGAGGACGTCGTTGCTGTGCCCCGGTGCCGGGCATGTGCCGATCCGGCGAAGCTACGGCCGCCGGCCCCACCCAGGGGACCTGCCAGACAGCGCCGCCGTCGCGGCGGTGGGCACGTGACCTGGAACTGGGAGTACCTGCCCGGCGAGCAGCACGTCACCGCCGGCGCCTCGGCTGGCCTCCTCCCCGTCGTCGAACAGCGGGCCGCCGAACTCGTCCGCGTCGCCGAAGCGCCCTGCCCGGACGGCACTGCCCCGCAGGGGACCGACACTGCTGACACTCCCCAGTCCGCTGAGGCGGCCTCGTTATATCAGGGCAGCAACGCTCTGCTGGGCCAGCGAGGCAATGGCAACAAGGCCAGGGACGCCACCACATCGCTGGAGGACGGAGTTCATGAAGGCCCTCAACGTCGTGGGGTTGCGCTCCGAGCTTCGCAACTCCTGCACAACGATGGCGAGTTCATCGAGGCAGGCCTGCGGGTCTTCGAGTTCGGTGTGATGAGCTTCGATTGCCTCATGGAGTTGCTGGACACGCTGACGTGCTT
>NZ_JBHYYB010000190.1:0-8221 GCF_042752535.1 Kitasatospora sp. NPDC059327
CGCCGCCGGATCCGCCGTCCGGGCCGTGGCCGGCCCAGCCGTCGGCCCGTCGCCGCACCGGTCACGCCGAGGACGGCGTGACCTGGGCGGTTGCCGTGATCGAGATGGCGGGCGGTCGTTTCGGACCGGGTACCTGCCGCGCCGGCCTGCAAGACGTGTCGGGGCCTGCCACCGACCGACCGGTGGCCGATGCCACGACCCACCTGGCGATCAACCTGTTCACCGACGCCGTCACCGGCGACGACCACATGACCACCACCGGTCCCGGGCCGGGTTCGCTCAGGGAAGTGTTCCCAAGGTGCGGTAGGGCATGCGACACGCCGAAGGTCGCCTTTTGCAGCTTCAGATGGTGATCATGGTGAACCTGCCGCACGTCACTGACCAGCAACCAGATTGAGACAGCCATACAGCGTGCTGACGTGCGGAAACATCTGCTGGAGGGGGATCTTGGGATCACCAATGGGGATCGCAGGATCCCCGGTCGGGATCCTGTGATCCCCATGATGGACCATGAGTCCATGAACTAAGAGTCCATCTTGGGGATCCCGGCGCGCCCTTAATGGACTCATAGTCCATGGACCGATAGTCTATTTGTGGGGTCGCCGGACCCCCGAAATGTACTAAGAGTCCATCGTGTGGCTCAGAGGAGGGGGACATGGCGGCAGCACGAGCGAAGCGCTTCGACGGTGACGGCAACGCCCTTCCGCAGACCCGGTTCGGCTACGCGGGTGGATACAGCACCGTCGACAACGAGCGGATGAACGGCATCGCCGAGGGCGTCGAGGCGCTGACGGACCGCGAGTGCCGGGTGCTGCTGTGGTTCGTGGCCAACACCCCGGGTGCCGACCTGCCGGTGGAGAAGCCGGTTCCGGAGATCGCCCGCCGGCTGAAGATGGACCCCAAGTCCCTCAAGCGGCACATCGAGAAGCTGGAAGGGATGCGCCTGCTGCGGCCGGGCAAGGTCCTCGGCCGCTACACCTTCTGGAAGGTCACGCCGTACCTGTGCTTCCAGGCCGGGGCCGCCGAGCAGCGTGAAGCCCTCAAGGCGTGGAACCCCCCGGAGATCCCGGCCTGGGTGGAACCGCAACCCAAGACGCGCAAGACTCGTAGCGACAAGAAGACGGAGGGGGAGGGATGACCATGCAGATCGCCTCGCGCGAGGATGTTCGCCGCCTCATGCGGGTGACCAGCCCGTTGGCGCCGAACCAGCGGATCGTCGTCATCCTCTACGCGTCCCACGACCAGGACCCCGCCAGCGGCGCCGTGTCGATGGACGCCAAGGAACTCGCGGCCGAGATCAACATGGACCCGTCCCTCTTCTCCCGGCTGCGCGGCCAGCTTGTCGAACGCGGCTGGATGGAGAAGATCGACGACACGGTCTACTACCGGCTCACGGCGAAGGCCGACGGCAGCGACAACGTGCTGCCCCTGCGCCGCGCCGGCGGCGACGGCGAGCACCAAGCACGTCGCGCCTGATCGGACCGACCGACAGCAGCGAGACTTCGAGTACAGCGTTCGACCTGCGGGCCCGCACTGATCCCGGTGCGGGCCCGCAGGTCGTTCCCGAGCACAGCGGTCGGCGCCGATGCACAGTCGAACGGTCGACGGCCCGACACCGGGCCCGGCCCGGCGCTACAGCCGGTGGTAGCAGGGGCTTGACCGCTCTGTTCTGGGAATCCGAAACACCGGGCCGGTCTCGCCCGGCCCGGCGTTGGCGCGCTATCCGCCGAGCCCGGCCGCCCGGAGCTCGGCGAGCAGCGTGGCCACGGCTTCCGCGTTCGGGTTCTCCCGGATCTGGGTGGCGGCGGCCTGGATCCGATCGCGTGTCTCGGCCGGCAGGTCACGGGCCGTGGCGGCGAGTTGGTCGAGCCACGCGGTGTAGCCCGGCGGCGGGGTCAGGTCATCGTCCATGCCGTCATGGTGGCGCGTCCGGGCGCCGTCCGCGCCGGAACACCTAGAACCACGGCGCGGGCCGGCCGACCTCCACCACGGTCGGGTCGAGACGCCGGCCCGGTGTCAGGGCGGGGAAAGCGCCGGCGCCGGCGCGCGGCCGGCCCCGGGGCGCGGGCCTGGCGGTGGCATGTTCGCTGCCGAAAGACGGCAGGTCAAAGCCCTGTTCACCGCCGGTGCGCGGGGTTAGCATTCCCGGCACGGCGGCCCCACCACAGCTGTACCGGGTCGCCGGGCAGAGCGGCCGCGCCACGCCCCTGGCGCTGCTGGCCTCCCACCGGCCGGGGCCCCGCGGAACACCCCCCCTTTCCCGGGACCTCGGCCGTGTGCGTCCCGGTTCCGGCCGGTCGATCGCCGGCTGGGACGGGCCTGGGGCCGACAACGGATCGCACACTGACCCGGCCCGGTACTGGCAGGGCGTCACGGCGCGGTGCCAGTACGGGTGAAGCGGCCGCCCAGGTGGTGCGGGGCTGCGAGACTGGTGATCATGAGTTCTGATCCCGTCCGGCGCCCGTTGTGGCGGCCCTTCTCCGAGCCCGCCACCGACACGCCATCCCGCGCGGATGACCGGGCGCGGTTGCTCGCGGTCGAGCGGGCCCCGTTCCTGGAGCCGGCCCCCGTCGAGGAGTCGGCGGCGGTGCCTGGGGGGCGTCGGCGGCTCGGTCCGGGCGGTCTCGCCGCGGGGCCGGTCCCAGACGGCGGGGGCTGATCACCGCTGTCGGCCCCGGCCCGGGACACGTCGCGGTGGGGAGCGGCGCGAGCCCGTGCCGGCGCGGTCGCGGTCAGGCCGTCATCTCGGCGGCCGCGGCGTGTCCGATGCCGGTGGCGGTGTTCAGTGCGTCGGCGAGGATGGGGAGCTCGCGCTCCAGGTCGCCGAGTACGCAGCCGGGCATCGCGGCGGCGAGCGCGCAGACGGCGACCAGGGCGAGCCGCTCGACGGCGCGGAGCTCGGGCAGGGTGGCGGTGCGGGTCGCGCCGAGCAGGACGTCGGCCGCCAGGTGGTAGCGCAGTTCCTCGACGAGTCGGCCGTCGCCGCCGGGGATGACCTCGTGGGCGCTGGCCTGGACGATCGCGTCGGCCGCCCGGCCCAGCACCAGGGCATGGTTCTCATCGCTCTGGCGGGCGGCGAGCTCGCGCACCCACGCGGCCGCCGCTTCCCCCGCGTCGACGGCCAGGGCGAGTGCCTCGCGAACGGCGCGCTCGCGTTCCTCACGCGCGGCCGCGGCCCGTGCCGCGGCCTGCTCGGCTCGCTCGTCGTCGGCGGCGAGGCCGTCCGGATCGTCGTCGACCGCTCGGCGGTCGGCCACGGGGAGGAAGGAGAGCGGGTTCGTCATGACCGGTGAACCGGCCCGGGCACCGAACCGTCACGGTCCCGGTGCCGCGCGGCCGGGGCCGGCCCTGTCCGGGTGGCCGCCGCCGGACCGCCGATCCCCCCGGGGGGAAACGCCGCGTGCTGCCTGGCTAGCCTTCCGACCATGACTTTCTCCCCGGGTGGAAACACCTCGGCCGCGCCGGCCGCGCCGATGCTGTTCGGCGCGCCGGCCTGCGCGATGTGCGCCACGGAGCTGGAATGGGCGGGCAAGGGCCGCCGCCCGAAGTACTGCTCGAAGGCATGCTCGTCGAAGGCGGACCGCGCCCGGGAGAAGGAGAAGCGGGACAAGGCCCTCGCCGCGGCCGCCGAAACACCCCGGGGCGAAACAGGCCTGCCCGACGGCCTCGCCGACGACCCGATCGCGGCCGAGCTCCTCGGCCTCGGCGCGCGGCTGCGCCGTCACGACGTCGACTTCCTGACCCGGCTCGACCGGGCGGCCCGCGACGGCGACCCGGCCCAGGCCCGCCAAGCCCTGGCCGACGTCCTTCACGCCGCCCGCCTCCTGACCGCGCGCCACCGCGAGCTCGCCGAACAGGTCCTGGACGGCCACGTCACCCAGGCGCCCGCGCCCGCCCCGCCCGGCACGGAAGCCTCTGTTTCACCCCGGGGTGAAACAGCGGGCCTCTCCGGCGCCGCGGCCGGACCGGCGCCGGCCGTCCCGCCTGTTCCCCGGGTCGCCGAGGTCGGCGTCGAGACGCCCACTCCATCGCCCCGGGGCGAAATGGCGCCGTCGGCGACCGGCCGCCCGGGTGCCGAAGATGCCCTTTCGGCGCCTGTTGCGCCCCGGGGTGAAACGGTGTCCGTCGCCACGGGCCCCGCAGTGGCGTCTGTTGTGCCCCGGGGAGGAACTCCCGGCCCGGCGGGTGGGGGAGATCGGCTGCGTGATCTCGTCGGCCGGCGCCTGGCCCAGCAAGAGCCCCGGCCCGCGTCGGCCGCCGCGCCCACGATCCCGAGTCCGCCTCCCGGGACGCTGACGGTGCCGCGCGACCCGACGCTGCGGGGCCTGCCCGACCTGGACGCCCACCGCGCCCTCGACCCGGGCGTGTTCGGTGACCACTGGGCGCTGGCCGGCTGGACGGTGCAGCCCGACGTCCTGCTCGTGCTCGGCGAGGGCCACCAGGTCGGCTGGGTCGAGCGAGGCCTGCCCGGCCTCGGCGACCGGTGGATAGCGGTGGCGGGCGGCTACTTCATCGGCGACCCCGTCACCCACGACGCCCTCCTGCACGACACCCCCGCCCAGGCCGCCCGCACCGTCCAGCTCGCCCACCTCCACAACCTGTGACCGGGCCCGGCCGGCCGGGTTCGGGGGTGGGCATCGAGGCGGCCCGCGCGCGCCTTGATGCCCATCCCCGGCACCTTGACGGATCGGCCGCGACCACCGCCCGGGCCCCCGAACCGCCCGACCGCCCGACCGTCGGCCGTCAAGGTGCCCGGTCGGTACCTCGACCCCGGCAGCCGCGTTCCTCGACGGGCCATCAAGGAGTCGCGATCCCCGCGGGTCACAGCCGCGCTGTCGCCCGAAGGGCGAGTCAGGGCGGCCACCGGACCGCACCCGTGACACCGGGTAGTTCGTTGACCCGGCATGGGCGACCTCCACGACCAGCTCGACACACTGACCGACGCCGTGTGCGCGATGACCGATCTGGTGGCGGCCGACGGCTGGTCGCCGACGGCCGCCACCGACACCCTCGGCGCCGTCGACGCGCTGCTCCAGCTCCTGACCCGCCTCGGCCCCGAGGCCGCCACCACGCTCGCTCCGGCCCTGGCCGCGACCGCCCGCACGCGCGCCCTGATCGGCGACGCCACCCTCCCGGCCGCACCGGCCCCCCGGCGCCGGTGGCAGGACGGACCCAGGCCCGGCGACCGCCCCGAGGACTGGGCCGAGCGCGACCCGCGGACCGCCGAGCGACTCTGGTACGAGGAACGACGCGCCCTCGGCTGGCAGGGACCGGGAGCGGGATGGTCCTGAAGGCCGGCCACCGAGGCAACCCCGCCCCGGCGCCGCTGCCCCGCGGGTACCAGGGAAGGAGCGGGTCGGTGGGTACGGCCCCACGGCCGGCCCGGGGCGGCTACCGTCGACACCACAGAGCCCGGCCCGGCGCCGGGGACGCCGACAGGGAGAGGGGTTGGTGGGGATGAGCGCCCAGCCCGCCGAACACGGGCACGGGGGCGGCCGTCTCGGCCTGCCGCCGATGGACACCGTCCAGGAACTGCGCGCCGCGCTGCGCGCCGGCCACGGCTACCCCGGCGACGCCGAGCGCCTGGACGCCGAACTCGCCGCCCAGCTGCTGCGCCGCGTGCCGGTCGACCGGCTCGACCAGGTCGACCAGGTCCCCGCCGTCGTGGACCTGGTCGCCGTCGCCGAGATCGTCGCCGCCTACCGCGGCCGCGTGCTGCTCGCCGCCGACCCGGACACGTCCGATGCCGTCGACCAGGCCGTCGCCGACCTACTGGCGCGGCAGGGCGCCGAGTGACCGACCAGCACCAGCAGCCGGACCGTCCGGCGGTCGCCGTGGTCACCGACCGCGCCGCCCAACGCGCCAAGGAGCTCGGCGCCGACCAGGCCCTGGAGACGCTGCGCGCCGAACTCGAACAGCACCCGCGCCTCGGCCGCCCGATCCGCACCATCACCGAGGGCGGCCAGCGGGTCGAGCTGTACTCCACCCGGATCGAGGCCGACCGGGCCGAAGGCCGGCCCGCGCTCAACGTCGTCCACGCCTACGCCCCCGCCCCGCCCTGGCCGCCGACCGTACGGATCGCCGCCGTCGTCCCCGAAGACCCTCCCCACCCCGCGCTGTAGAAGCCAGGCCGGCCGGGCCGCGCCCGCTACGCTGCTGCTGGTACCCGCCGGACCCGAGACGCACAATCCGGGCCATCACCCGGCGGGCCCGCGTCCGCCGCCGGCCTGGGGCAGGGCGGGGGCAGGGCGCAGACTGGAAGAAGGCGGACCAGGAGGCGGTTTCGGTGCGGACGGCGCGGGTGCGGGTCGGGGAGACGTATCTGGTGCGCGTCCCGGCCCACCTCCGCTACGCCCGGTACGCGCCGGACAGCACGGATCTGGACAGCGTCCTGTTGCACTGGCGGCGCTGGGTGCGCGCCGGCTCCGAGTTCGAGCTGACCGTCACCGATCTTCCGGAGGCGGACGGCGAGCACATGGTCGCCGGCCTTCTGGTCGCCCCGCACTCCAGGGTCCGGGTGAGGCTCACCGACGGCCAGGCCGCAGGGCTCGGCCTGCCGCCCGGCGTCGGCTACACGGTGACCGGCACCCTGACCGACCTGAACGACACCGCGGTCGAGCTCATGACCTCCACCCCGATGACCGTCCCGGCCCGCTGGCTCCACTCGCTGGACCCGAACGGCTCGGCGCGGCGGTCGTAGCCGGCGGTCCTACCGCCCGCGGGCCCGCGTCGATGCCTGCCTCGGTGGCGGCGTCCGGGCGCGCGCCCGGCTTCGGCCGCATGAGGGTCTCGTGCCGGTTCCGCCCGCGCCCAGTACGCGTGGGCGTGCGGCTCGGCGCCGACCGCGGTGAACGCGAGCCGGTTCTCCTCGGTCGGGTCGGTGGCCTCGGCGGCTTACCACCGGCGCCGGGGGAGCTGTCGGTGCCGGCCGCGAGGATGCCGGCATGAGTGATCACCGTGCTGCCATCGCCGAGTACTGGGACGCCGCCGCGTCCACTTTCGATGACGAGCCCGACCATGGGCTGAGGGTCGAGCGCACACGTGCCGCGTGGACGCGGCTTCTGAGGGCGTGGGTGCCGTCGGGGCCGGTCGACGTCCTCGACGTCGGGTGCGGAACCGGTTCGCTGTCCCTGGTGCTGGCTGAGGCCGGGCATCGTGTGACCGGCGTGGACCTGGCGCCGAGGATGGTCGAGCGGGCCGGGGAGAAGCTGTCGGCCGCCGGCCTGTCGGGCCGTTTCCTGGTGGGTGACGCGGCTGTGCCGCCGACCGGCGGTGAGGCCTTCGATGTCGTGTTGTCGCGCCATCTGGTGTGGACGCTGCCCGATCCCGAGGCCGCGTTGCGGGAGTGGGCGAACCGGCTGCGGCCCGGCGGCCGGCTGGTGCTGGTCGAGGGCCGGTGGCGCGAGTCCGGGCGGAGCGGGGTGCCGTATGTGGCCGGGGCGCAGTCCTTGCCGTGGAACGGCGGGGTCGGCGCGGACGACCTGGCGGCCGTCGTGCGGCCTCTCGCGGCCGTCGTGCGGATCGAACCGCTCAGCGGGGACGCGGATCTGTGGGGCGGCCCGGTGACCGACGAACGATATGCGCTGATCGCCCAGGTCTGATCCGTTCCGGGTGGGCGCCGGACGGTGGCGCCCACCCGGAACTGCTCAGACCTGGGCGATCAGGTCAAGGCATCGGCTTGATGCTCCAGCGAACAGATGATTCAGTCGATCGCGGTGTCGAAGCCGCGATGCTCGTTCACCGTCTGTCGACGTGCTCGCCGACCGAGGTGCAGAAGTCGGTCAGGGCGTGGAGGAAAGCGGCCCGAAGGCCTGTGGGGACGGTCGGTGGACCGGACCACCCTGATCATCCTTATGGTGGTGGCCACGACGGCGACATCCTGGTGCGGCACAGCGCGTCATCTTGCTGCAGTGCGACGACACCTTCGTGCGGCACGACGACACCGTGCTGCGCTCCCGGGCGGGACAACGTTCCGCACTTCGGGGACAACGTGCGGCAGCGGCGGGACAGCACGGGGTGCGGCGCCACGTTGTCCCCGATGTCTCACTGGCAGGTTGTCCCCGAGTGCGGCACGTTGTCCCGCCGGGCCGGGCCGGGCCGGGCCGCGCCGCATCCGAGTGGTCCCGTGCGGCGAGTGGTGCGGCACGGACCGCCTCACCCGCGCCGCACAGGCGGCCGGCTTTCCACCGCCGCCGGGTTGCGCTCAGCCAGCGGTGTCGGC
>NZ_JBHYYB010000191.1:0-8024 GCF_042752535.1 Kitasatospora sp. NPDC059327
GATCGGCACGGCCCGGGCCGTGCCGATCCGGTGTCCCGGCCCTCGTCAGCGGCCCGTCGGCGGACTGTGCCCGCTGCGGGGCCGCCGTGTAGTGTCCCCGCTGAAAGAAGTCGGGAGGTGACCGTGACGCAGTACGCCGGGGGTGGACAGGTCCCCCCACGTCCCGTCGCTCCGCCGGCCCCGCCGTACACCGGCGCCGCCGCTCCGTCCGCCGCTACCGCCCCGGGCGCGCCCCGGGGACTACCGCAGGCGGCGTCCCACTCGGTCCGCCACGGCCTGGCCCAGTCCGTGCGCGAGCCCGCGGGCCGGGTCCCGTACGGCGGCCGTCCCGCCGTGCCGCCGACCGGTACCCCGCCGGCACCCCCCGCGCCGCCCGCACCGGCGCGGCCCGTACCGCCCTCGGCTCCCGTGGTGGCGGCGCCCGCGCCGGTCGCCGCCGGGGCCACCGGGCACTTCCTGCTGCCCTCCGGTTCGCCCGTGCAGCTCCCGGCCCACCCGCCGCAGCCGCACGCGCCGTCCGGACCGCTCGCCGTGCTGCTGATCGGCCCGGCCGGCGCCGGCAAGACCACCGTCGCCCGGCACTGGGCGGAGCGCCGGCCCACGCCCACCGCCCACATCAGCCTCGACGACGTCCGCGAGTGGGTGCAGGCCGGGTTCGCCAACCCGCAGTCCGGCTGGAACAACGCCTCCGAGGCGCAGTACCGGTTGGCCCGCCGCACCTGTGGCTTCGCCTGCCGCAACTACCTGGCGAACGGCATCTCCTGCATCATCGACGACGCCGTCTTCCCGGACCGCCCGGCGATCGGCCTCGGCGGCTGGAAGCGGCACATCGGTCCCGGGATGATTCCGGTCGTGCTGCTGCCCAGCCTGGACTCCGTGCTGAGCCGCAACGCCCGGCGAAGCGGCAACCGGCGGCTGAGCGACGAGGAGGTGGCCCGGATCCACGGGCGGATGGCCGGCTGGTACAACTCCGGGTTGCCGATCATCGACAACTCCCAGCTGGACGTCGCCGCCACCGCCGCCGAACTGGACCGGGTGATCCTGGCCCGGCTGATGGGCATCCCGGTCCGCTGAGCCCCTGAGCCCCTGAGCCCGCCGAGCCCCTGAGCCCGCCGAGCCCGGTCCGTCGGCTCCGTCCGGGCCCGGGCCCTGTCGGTGCGGGCTGCGATGATGGAGGCGTCCTGTTCGACCACCCGGGGGAGCCGACGCCCGTGCCGGAAGGCCACATCATCCACCGCCTCGCCGCCGAGAACGCCAGGGTCTTCGGCGGCCGACCCGTCCGGGCCGGCAGCCCGCAGGGCCGGTTCGCCGACGGCGCCGCGCTGGTCGACGGCCAGGTGCTGACCGGGGCGGAGGCGATCGGCAAGCACCTCTTCCTGGGCTTCGAGGGCGGCGGTTGGGTGCACGTCCACCTCGGCCTCTACGGCGGGTTCGGCTTCGGCGTCGGACCGGCGCCCGCCCCGGTCGGCCTGGTCCGGCTGCGGCTGGAGAACGACGAGGCCTACGCCGACCTGCGCGGCCCCAACACCTGTGCGCTGATCACCGGCGCCGAGAAGGACGCCGTCGCCGCCCGCCTCGGGCCCGACCCGCTGCGCGCCGACGCCGATCCGGAGCTTGCCTGGCGGCGGGTCTCCGGCAGCCGGACGACGGTCGCCGCGCTGCTGATGGACCAGAAGGTGCTGGCCGGCGTCGGCAACGTGTACCGGGCCGAGGTGCTGTTCCGCCACGGCATCAGCCCGCACCGGGCCGGGCGCGACCTCACCCGGGCCGAGTGGGAGGCCGTCTGGGCCGACCTGGTCGCGCTGATGCGGGAGGGCGTCGGCGCGGGCCGGATCGACACCGTCCGGCCCGAGCACACCCCCGAGGCGATGGGGCGGCCCCCGCGGGTGGACGACCACGGCGGCGAGGTGTACGTCTACCGCCGGGCCGCCCTGCCCTGCCTGGTCTGCGGCACCGACGTGCGGACGGAGCAGCACGCCTCGCGCAACCTGTTCTGGTGCCCCGCCTGCCAGCGGACGTAGCCGGGCCGCTCACCCGGGCCCGCCGCCCTGAGCGGCCCGCGCGGGCCGGGCGCCCGCCCGACCGGTTCGCCCGACCGGTTCGCCCGATCGGTTCGCCCGGCCGGTGCGGGAGGGATGATGCGGGCTCAGGAACCACCGTAGGCTGAGGGCCGGTGCGGAGGGAGCGGCGGATGGACGGCTACGAGGCGACCAACATCGTGTCGGGCACGGTGCACGGCAACGTGGTGCAGGCGCACACCTTCGTCCAGGCGCCGGCGCCGCCCCCCGGGGTACCCCGCCAGATCCGGCCGTCCAGCGGCGCGTTCGTCAACCGGGGCGCGGAACTCGCCGCGCTGACGGCCGCGCTGGAGCGGACCGGGCCGACGCGGCCGTCCGTCGTCGCGCTGACCGGGCTCGGCGGCGTCGGAAAGACCGAGGTCGTCGCGCGGTGGGCCGAGGAGCACGCCCGCCGCTTCCCGAGCGGCCAGCTGTACGCGGACCTCACCACCGTGCGCCACCAGGGCGGCGTCGACCTGGGCGAGGTGCTGGGCGGGTTCCTGCGGGGGCTCGGGGTCCACCGGGACTTCGTGCCCGAGCGGCTGCCCGAGCGCGCGGCGCTGTTCCGGACGGTCACCTCGGCGGGCGGGCTGCTGGTCTTCCTCGACAACGTCGAACACGCCTCGGAGGTCCGGGCGTTGCTCCCGACGGCCGGGCTGGTCGTGGTCACCGGGCGGGCGCGACTGCCGGGCCTGGCGATGGTGGGTGCGACGCTGCTCGATGTCGAGCCGCTGCGGCCGGAGGCCGGCTCGGAGCTGGTCCGCAGCTGGCTCGGCCCGGGGCGCGGCACCGACGAGCAGCTCCACGACCTGGTGCGGCTGTGCGGCGGACTGCCCCTGGCACTCCAGGCGGTCGGGTCCGAGCTGATCACCCGCAGCGGACTGCCGGTGGAGCGGGTGGTGACCGAACTGGCGGACGAGGCCGGCCGGCTGGCCGCGATCGAGCACCGGGAGGGCTCCGTGGTCGAACCCTTCGAGGCCGTGTACGCGCACTTCCCCGCGCACACCCGCCGGCTCTACCACCTGGTGGGGCTGCACCCGGGCTGGCACCTGACCCCCGAGCTGGCCGAGGCGGCCGGTGTCGAGCGGGCCGGCGAGGCCCTCGGCGAGCTGGTGCGGGCCCATCTGCTGCGCCCGGTGGCGGACGAGAGCGCGGACCCGGCGGAGCGGTACCGCACTCATGACCTGGTCCGGCTGCACGCCCGGCGCCGCGCGCGGGCCGACCCCGGGCGGGAGGAGTCGCTGCGGCGGATCGTGGCCCACTACCGGGGCCGGGCGGCGGCGGCCGACCGGGCGCTCGGTGACCGGATGCGGCTGCAGGAGCCCCCGGAGCCGTCGGTGCCCGGTTTCGCCGACCCGGCCGCGGCGATGGCCTGGCTGCAGGTCGAGCGGGCCGATCTGCTGGCGGTCCTGACGGCGGCCGCCGAACAGGGCTGGCACGGCGAGGTCTGGCGGCTCTGCGAGTCGCTCTGGCCGCTGTACCACGGCCGGAAGCACTATGGCGACTGGATCGCCTCCCACCTCCTGGGCGTCGAGTCGGCGCAGTGGGACAACCGCCCGGACGCCGGGATCCGGATGCGCAACCAGCTGGCCCGGGCCCACTACGAGCTGGGGCGCTACCCGGCGGCGGCCGAGCAACTGGCCGCCGCGGCCGAGCTGCTGCCGCTGGTGGACGACCCGCGACTGGCCGGCGTGCTGGTCGAGACCGAGGCACTGCTCTGCCTGGCCGACGGGCGGCCGGAGCGGGCGGTGGAGCTGTTCACCCGGGCCCGGGAGGCCAACGCGGGGGACCCGCACGGCGTGGTGGTGCAGAGCTACCAGCTGGGCCGGGCACTGGTCGCGGCGGGTCGCGCGGAGGCGGCGCTGGCCGTCCTGGCCGAGGCGGCCGTCCTGGCCGAGCGGACGCGGGACGGCTCGATGCTGGTGAAGCTGCCGCTCGCCCAGGGGCGTGCGCTCCGGGCGCTGGGGCAGCCGGCCGAAGCCGTGCGGCTGGTCAGCTCGGCCGCGGACCGGGCCGCCGCACGGGACGAGCTGGTCAAGGAGGCCGAGGCCCGCGAGCTGCTCGGCGACCTGGCGGAGGAGCTGGGCGACCGGGCGCTGGCCGCGGGTGCGCGGGCCCGGCTGCGGGAGTTGCGCGGGCGTGCCGGCGTCCTCGGCGGGCGCGAGGCGTAGCCGGGCCGCCGAGCGCCGTCACGGCGGGGCGGTGAACGTGACCCGGACGCGGCGCTCGCCCGTGCGGACGGTGAGCCCGCTCTGCGGCAGGGTCGCCGGGTCCGAGCCGTGGTGGAGCCAGAGGGCCACGGCCGCGCCGAGCAGCAGCGGGTCGAGCAGTGGCTTCGGCGCTCCCCACGGCCGTTCGGCACGGGCCTCCAGCAGCAGACCGGCGGGCAGCCGCAGCAGGTGGCGGCTCCTGCCGAGCGCGGCCACCGCCAGTCCGAGCCCGGGGGAGCGGAAGGCCTCGGCCAGCCAGCGTTCGGCGGGCAGCTCGGCCCGGACCTCGGTGCGGGCCAGCACCTCGGCGACGTCGCGCAGTTCGAGCCGGTGCTCCTCGGCGGCGACCGCGTAGATGCCGCGCGCGGGCCCGTGGTCCGGCCCGACGGGGTAGCGCCGCAGGGCGACCTCGCTGCCGGAGACCGTTCCCTCGACGTCGTACGCCGACGGGCCGCGGGGGGTGCCCGGAAGCGGGCGCGGCACGGGGTAGGGCGGCAGACGGGGTTCGTCGGACGGTTCGTCCAGCCGTGCCAGGTGGGAGTAGAGCAGCGGGCGCAGCAGTCGGGCCGACTGCCCGCGTGCGCCGAGCGAGCGGTCGGTGAGCGGTCGCAGGGCGGCCGGATCGTGGGCGGCCAGGGCCTGTTCGAGCTGGGCGAGAAGATCGCCGTCGGGGTCGAGCGGTGGCGCGGCCTGACCGAAGGCGTAGCCGGGGGAGCGCGGGTCGAGCTCCTCGGCGCCGGTGGCGGCCAGCAGGGTGTGGCGTTCCAGCGCGGCGCCGTAGAAGGAGACCGAGCCGTGGTCGCCGATCAGGCAGTCGGCGGCGACCAGCGCGGCCTGCCAACCCCGGTGCGGCGGGACGAGCCGGAGCCCGGACTGTTCGGCGGCGGCGAGCAGGGCCCTCGGGTCGTGCCGGGCCCAGATGTTGGGGTGCAGGACGACGGCGACCGCGTACTCGTCGGCGGGCAGCCGGTCGACCAGCCGCAGCGGCAGCCGGGGGTGGCGACCGAACAGGGAGTGCTCGCTCCAGGTGGAGTTGACCACGACCAGCCGGCGGCCGTCCACGGCGCCGAGCGCGGCCCGGTAGCCGTCCCGGGCGTCGAGGCTGTTCAGCATCCGGTCGAAGCACGGGTCACCGACCACCCGCGCGTGCGGCAGGGCCTGCGGGCAGGAGATCCGCAGCCGGTCCAGCTGTTCCTCGTGGGAGAGGCCCAGGACGTCGACGAACGCTTTCCCGCGGTGGGTCAGTTCGCGGCGGGAGAGGCCGGCTGCGGTGACGGTGTCCCCGGTGGACTGGGACACCAGGCGGTTGTAGCCGGCGCCGTGCGGCAGGACGATCAGCGGGGCGTCCAGCCGGCCCATCGAGGAGTGGACGGCGCAGGCGACCGCCAGGTCGAAGCGGTGCCGGGTGGCCTCCCGCCAGTCCAGGAGGGTGAACCCGGGCAGGTCGCGCAGGAACGCGTCCAGTCCGGCGGTGAAGGCCGAGCCGGGGTTGACGGTGAGGTAGAAGCGGATGCCGTCGCGGTCGCGGAGCAGGGTGAGCACGTCGAGGACGCGGGTGGCGGAGGTGAGGGTGCGGACGACCGCGAGGACGCGTGCCTCGACCGGCCGGGTGTTCCAGCGGTCGTCGTCGGGCCAGGCCCGGCCCCGGGGCCTGCGGCGGATCAGCACGCGATGATCGTACTCATCCGGGTGCGTGCCGGGGCGGTGGCCGGACGGTGGGTCAGCCGGCCGCGGCGGTGGGCCGGTGGGGCCCGGCCGGGGCGGTGGGCCGGTGGTGCTCGGGCGCGTCGGCCGGTTCGTGGTGCTCGGCGGCGGCGCACGCGTCCAGCAGGGGGCGCATAGTCTCGTCCAGCAGCCGGTAGCGCACCACCCGCCCGTCCTTGTCGCCGGTGACCACGCCCGCCGTGCGCAGCAGCCGCAGTGCCTGCGAGACGGCCGGGTCGCGCATACCGGTGGCGACCGCCAGGTCGGTGACGGCGAGCGGGCCGGCCCGGTGCAGGGCGAGCAGCAGGGCGAGCCGACCGGGGTCGGCGAGCAGCGAGAACCGCTCGGCCCAGGACCGGACGTGCCCGGTGTCGCCGATCGCGGCGATGGCCTCGCAGACCCGGTGTCCGTCGATGGTGCGGTGGCCCGCGCGGTCGGCCGGTACGAGATGCATGCGGACATTCTCGCAGCCCCGGGGCTGTGATTCCGGACACCTGCGCAGGTGCGCAGCCTTGCAAGGGTGTGGCGGGGGACCCTACGGTGTTGCCCGCCGTGGTGCTCGGGAAGACCGGTGACGGACTCTCAGGAGTCCGGAGTCCGGAGCGGCCCTCGCCACTGTGATCGGGGGAGTCGTCCGTGCCCACGACGCCACTGGGTGCCTCGCGCGCCCGGGAAGGCGGGCACGGGAGCCCCGTAAGCCAGGAGACCGGCCACGGCATCTCACGAACGACTTTCCACGAGGTGCTGGAGCGTGATCCCACGATGACCCTGCCCGAAACCGCCGCCCCCGCGGCGCCGTCCGCCTTGCCCACCTTCCGCTGGAAGCGCGAGGACACCATCCGTACGGCCGGGTTGATGGGGGTGATCCTGGCCATGCACGTGGTGGCGTTCGGGACGCTCTTCTTCCTGGTGGCACCCGAGGGCTACGCGGTCGGTACGCAGGTCTTCGGGGTGGGCCTGGGGATCACCGCCTACACCCTCGGCATGCGGCACGCCTTCGACGCCGACCACATCGCGGTGATCGACAACACCACCCGCAAGCTGATGGCGGACGGCAAGCGGCCCGTCTCGGTGGGCTTCTGGTTCGCCCTCGGGCACTCCTCGATGGTGGTCCTGATGGCCGCCCTGGTGGCGGGCGGCGCCCAGCTGGCCAACACGCTGATGGACGACGAGTCCCCCACCCACCAGTGGCTGGGCGTGGTCGGCACCTCGGCCTCCGGTGCCTTCCTGTACCTGATCGGCGCGCTCAACCTGGCCGCCCTGTTCGGCATCCTGCGGGTGTTCCGGTCGATGCGCGCGGGCCGCTTCGACGAGGCGGAGCTGGAGGAGCACCTCAACTCGCGCGGCCTGCTGGCCCGGGTGCTGAACCGGGCGACCCGCTCGATCACCCGGCCCGGCCAGATGTTCCCGGTGGGGATGGTGCTCGGCCTCGGCTTCGACACCGCGACCGAGGTGACGCTGATGGTGATGGCCGGCTCCGGCGCGGCCTCCGGGCTGCCCTGGTACGCGATCGTCTGCCTGCCGCTGCTGTTCGCGGCGGGGATGAGCCTGTTCGACACGCTGGACGGGACGTTCATGAACTTCGCGTACCAGTGGGCGTTCTCCAACCCGGTGCGCAAGGTGTACTACAACCTGACCATCACCGGGCTGTCGATCGCGGTGGCCTTCATCATCGGCACCATCGAGCTGGTCGGGGTGCTGCACGAGAAGCTGGACCTCACCGACCCGGTGAGCGGCTGGATCGCGGACCTCTCGCTGGACAACGTCGGCTATGTCATCGTCGGGCTGTTCGTGGTGGTCTGGGCGGCGGCGATCGCCTACTGGCGGCTGGCCGGCGTCGAGCGGCGCTGGAGCCCGCGGTCCACGCGGCCCCCGGGTGACGTGCCCGCCCAGGGGACGGCGGCCGAGGACGCCGCCGACCTCGCCAGGTAGCCGGGCCGCCTCGACGCGCGCGGCGGCGGCCCCCCCCGGCGGGGGGGGAGGGGGGCCCCCCCGCGGGGGGGGCGGGCGGGTCAGACGCCGGTGTAGTTCTCGGCGAACCAGTCCTGCTGGG
>NZ_JBHYYB010000192.1:0-7868 GCF_042752535.1 Kitasatospora sp. NPDC059327
GGTCTCCTTGCTCGTCGCCATTCCGTAGACCTCGGCGAGGTGCGCGACGATCTCCCCTGAGGTCAGGCCCTTCGCGGTCAGCGACACGACCAGATCGTCCAGGCCCTCCGTGCGGCGCGCATGCCGGGGCAGCACCTTCGGCGTGAACGTCCCCGACCGGTCCCGGGGCACCTCTACGGTGACCGGTCCGGCCTCGGTCAGCACCGTCTTGGACCGGTAGCCGTTGCGGGCGTTTCCGCCCTCGCGGGCACTGCGGCCCGACTCCGCGGAACCGGCCAGGTGCTCGTCCATCTCGGTTTCCAGAGCCTCCTGGAGCAAGTGCCGGGTCAGCTGTTGCAACAGACCACCCTCGCCGAGCAGCTGCATCCCGCCGGCCCGGGCCCGCTCGGCAGCCAGCTCGGCCACGGACGCCACCACGTCCGACCCACGTGTGTCTCTCCTGGAACCCATGTCCAAGGCATCGGCCGTTTCCGCCTCCGCCGAAACCGTCCCCTCAGGAACCGACTCGATCCGGTGATCCGTCAGCGAGCTCATCAGTGACTCCCTTGATCAGGGTGTCCACCGAAATTCTGATACTCCCGGGCCACCGACACCTCCCTGGTCCTGGCTTGCCTGTCACGTTCTGCGTGTTGATGTCTCGCTCGTGGGCTGGGGGCTGCTCCAACTGGCGAGGAGGTCGAGGGTTTCGGCGTCGCGGCTGCCGGGCGGGACTGCGCAGAGGATGAGGTAGAGGCCGTCGTCAGCGGTGATCCGGGTGGTCTCGTAGGTGAAGGCGAGGTCGCCGACGAGGGGGTGGTGGATGCGCTTCGCGCCGGCGCGGTGATGGCGGACATCGTGGCGGGCCCACCGCCGGCGGAAGGCGTCGCCGCCGCGGGTGGAGAGTTCGCCGATCAGGTCGGAGAGCGCCTTGTCGTGGGGGTTGCGGCCGACTTCGGTGCGCAGGGTGGCGACGTTCTGGTCGGCGACGGCGTCCCAGCACGGGTAGAACGCGGTGGCGGCCGGGTCCAGGAAGGTGAAGCGGGCGGCATTCGCCGGGCGGGCGGGGCTGTCGAAGATCGGAGCGAACAGGGCGCGGGCGAGGGTGTTGCCGGCGAGAAGGTCGAGGTGGGCGTTGCGCAGGTAGGCGGGGATGCCGCTGATCGTCTCGACGAGGTTGCGCAGGCCGGGGCGGACGGGCTGCCGGGCAGGCCGGGCCGGTCCAGCTGGGCCGGTGGCCGCGGCGTTGGCGGCACGGACCAGGTCGAAGAGGTGGGCGCGCTCCTCGTCGTCCAGGAGCAGGGCGCGGGCGATGGCGTCGAGGACGGCGTCGGTGGCGCCACGGGCGTCGCCGCGCTCCAGGCGGGTGTAGTAGGGGACGCTGACACCGGCGAGCTGCGCGACTTCCTCGCGGCGCAGGCCGGGGACGCGGCGGGTGCGGTCCGGCGGGGAGGGGGTGAGGCCGGCCTGTTCTGGAGTGACGCGGGCCCGGCGGGTGGTGAGGAAGTCGCGGATCTCGGTGCGTCGGTCCATGCTCCGACCCTACGACCGGCTCCCTCACCGGGCACGGGCGTGGGGGTCCCTGTTGGGGTCTGCTTCACCGCCCCGTGAGCGGTCGGGACGCGGTTGTCTGGCGGGCATGACCGATCCGTCCGCTCCAGGAGGCGCTCCGACGCCCGCCACTTCCACCGCTCCCGACCGTGTCCACCAGCCCGAGGCCGGGGCTGACCGGCAGGTCCTCAAGGCCCTCCTGATCCCCTGACCACGCACTCCCGGACGCACTCCGCCCGGCGACCGGCGACACACCCCTGACCAGCGAAGGAAGAACACCGTGCAGCACGTCACCCTGAGCAACGACGCCCGGATGCCGATCCTCGGCTTCGGCGTCTACCGGATCCCCGCCGACCAGACCGAACGCGCCGTCACCCAGGCCCTGGAGGCCGGCTATCGCCTGCTGGACACCGCCGCCCGCTACGGCAACGAGGAAGCCGTCGGCCACGCCATCAAGAACAGCGGCATCCCCCGCGAGGAACTGTTCGTCACCACCAAGCTGTGGGTCCAGGACGCCCCCGCCCAGGACAACACCCGCCGCGCCCTGGAGACCTCCCTGGCCAAGCTCGGCCTGGACCACGTCGACCTCTACCTGATGCACCAGCCCTACGGCGACGTCTACGGCCAGTGGCGCGCCATGGAGGCCGCGAACCGCGAGGGCCTGGCGCGGGCGATCGGCGTCGCCAACTTCTACCCCGACCGGCTGCTGGACCTGATTCTCAACAACGAGATTGCCCCGCAGGTCAACCAGATCGAGACCCACCCCTACTTCCAGCGGACCGCCGACCACGCCCTGATGCGCGAGCACCGGGTGCAGCACCAGTCGTGGGGAGGCTTCGCCGAAGGCAAGAACGACCTGTTCACCCATCCCGTGCTGGTCGGCATCGGCGAGGCGCACGGCAAGTCCGTGGCCCAGGTCGTGCTGCGCTGGCTGATCCAGCGCGACATCGTCACCATCCCCAAGTCCGTCAACCCCGACCGGATGGCGCAGAACATCGACGTCTTCGACTTCCAGCTCACCGAAGAGCAGACGGCAGCCATTGCCGCCCTCGACAGCGGCACGACCCTGTTCTTCGACCACCACGACCCCGAGAAGGTCGCCTGGCTCAGCAAGAGCCGCTTGGAGGGCTGACCCCGCACCGCCATGGCCGCCCCGAACCGCCCACCCGTACAGACCGATCAGCGCGGCGAGCTCCCGGTTCCACTTCGACGGCCCGATCGGCTGCGGGTTGTCCGGCGCGAACCGCCGCCAGTCCTCGAAGTCCCGCAGATCCCCTCACCCGCATCCCACCAACCCACACCTCGGACCAGCAGGAAGTCCAGGTAGAGCGCGATGTCGGTCACGTAGTTGCGCTTCGTCTCCTTGGTGTGGGCACGGAACTGGCGGGACTGCGTGAACAGGCTGGGCACCGCGTCCACCCGGCGGTCCGGCCGAGGAAGATCGGATCACCGACGCGGACCCCGACCTCCGCCTGCGCCGCTCCGACGGCTCCCGCCGACCCGGCACCACGGCCTCTCGAAATTCTTGTCGTACGGCATCCGTCGGCACCCCCGGCGACACCGTCCCCGACCGCGCCGCTGCCCTGCGTGGCCGCTCGCCTCGGAAGCTTCGGCCTTGCGCCGCAGGCTGTTCAGCTCCTGAGCGTGGCAGCGCTCCGTGGCTTGCTGCGCCTCGGCGCGGACACTGGCGAGTGCCGCGTCGGCTCGGGCGCAGCCCTCGAACCGCTCCTGCCGTTCCTCCTCAGGCGTCACCGCGGGTTTCGCGGCGCTCGCTTCGGTCAGGCGTGCGGCGGCGCTCTCGACGGCGCTCTGGGCGCCGGCGAGCCGGCGCCGGTGGCCAGCGAGGACCTCCTGGGCGTCCTGCGCCGCGGCGCGCCGCAGGTGCGGCTCGGCCGCGTCCGCAGTGGAGGCGAGTTCTGTGGCGAGACCGCGCTGCTGCTCGGTGAAGGGCGCCAGCCGGCCCTCCACCTGAGCCATGGACCGGGCGCAGGCTTCGGCTCGCAAGGTGAGTTCGCGGTCGGCGTCCTGGGCCTGCCAGAGGGCACGGGCGTTCTCGTGTCGGCTCCGCAGCTGGTCCAGGCTCATGCGGGCGAGGTCCTGGTCGCTCAGTGCGTGGCCACAATCGGCAGGGACATCTGCCTTCAGTTGGGCCAGCTCGTTTCCCCACCGGTCCAGGTCTGCCTCCAGTACCCGGGTCCGTCCCCCGGCTTCGGCCGCGCGTGCCCCGGCGGCTGTCCGTTCTTTCGCCAGCCGCCGCATGTCGCTCTCGGCGGCCAGTGCCCCGCTGTGCCCCTGCTCGCGCCGGGACTCCGCGGCCGGCGCGCCCTGAGCACGTTGCACGAGATCACCCACGACGGGCAGAAGACCGGCAACGGCGGTCAAATCCTCGGTCGCGGCGAGCTCGGCCCGTTCGGCATCGTCAATGAGATGCGCGAGTTCCTTGTCACGGTTCTGACGGCGCTGCGCCTGATCGCGCAGGTCGTCGAGTTCTCCCTCCAGACGCTCCACCCGGCTGACGAGCTCAGCGCGAGAGCGGGGCCCGAAGAGTGCCAAGTGGCGCCGTAGCTCATCTGCGAGTTCCCGGTCGCTCTCCCGGCCCGCCGCGACGGCCTTCAGCCGCGCCTGGAGACTGGCCAGCCGCGCCTCGACGCGGGCGAGCTCACCCAGCGCGGCCTCCGGATCCACCAACGCCGAGTCCAGGGTGAGGACGGCGATGTCATCGCACTGCGGCGGCTGCGTCGACGCCAGGCGCCGGGCGGCCTCCTCGCGCCCCACGGTGATGACCGCGCGGTGGGCGCCGCACTCGCGGGCGAGCCGCGCAAGCTCGTCCGCAGCCAGCGAGCCGCCGATGACGATGCCGCCCGCCAGGTGCGGCATGGCGGACAGGATCCGTCCGTGGGCGGCCACAGGGTAGGCCTCGCGCAGGAACTGCAACCCCGTCATCGCCTCCTTCACCCCCAGGCGGCGCAGTTCCTCCACCGCCTGCTCCACCTCACGCGGGGCCGGCAGGAACCCTTCGTGCAATGCCCGCAGGCACCGGCGGTCCTCGGCCGCCTCGCTCTCTGCCCGGGAGGCCTGCCCATCGGCCTCCCTCACAGCCTCGTCCAGCAAAGCCACGAGGTCCTCGCCGCAGACGTCGAGGTCCAGGCAGGTGTCCGGTTCGGCGCGGGCCAACGCGGTCAGCCGGGCATGCGACGACAGTTCGCGCCGCTCCGCCTGTAGCGCGCTCAACTCATCCCAGGCCCTGTCGTGCTGTCCCTGAACCTGTTCCTGACGGGAAGCTCCAACAAGGCTCTGCCTCGACAGCTCGTTCGCCTCCTGACGCGCGCCGCTCGCCTGCAGACGAGCCGTCTTCCGCCGGTCTTGGAACGTCCGCTGCTGGCCGCTCAACCGCTCCAGCGCCTCGGCAAGCTGCTCCCCGTCGCGCAGCACACCATCGGTGCGGGCATGCTGTTCGCGTCGGTACAGGTCGTTGAGTTCGGCTTCGGCCTGGGCCCGCTCGGTGAGCGCCGCGCCGTGCCGCGTGCGCGCGGCCTCGTGCTCGCGGCCAGCCCGCACCATGTCGGCCCCTGAGGCCTTGCGTTGCTGTCGGGCCTTGGCGAGATCCTCCTGGGCTTTGCCGTACGTGATGGCGAGCTGGTCCCGCAAGGCCGCGGCCGCCCGGTGGTACGCCTCGCGTAGGGGCGCTTGCTGTTCGGTGGTCCGTGCCTGCAACGCGGCCAGTTCCTCCTGCTCGCGCGTCAGCCGGTTCTGCTCGAGGAGGTGATCGAGGGCCTGCCACGCTTGGGCGAGGTCGGCGCCACGCTGCTCCTCCTCCTGGCATCGCTCGGCCCACTTCCCGGCCTCGGCCGCGGCGAGGCGCGCGGCGCACAGGGCGATGACCTGGGCTCGTCGCCCGGCGTCCGCGGCCTGGGCCCGTGCGGCGCGGGCATCGGCGTCTGCTTGGTCGGCCGCCAGGATCAGTGCGGCGGCCTTGGCGTCCAGAGCCTGAGCACGACCGGCGATGAGCATCTGCGCGCGTTCGGCCCCGGTCCGGTGCCGGGCCAGCTCCCGCTCGCTCTGCCAACGGTGGGCGATGTGCTGCTGGACGGGCCGCCGTTTCAGGGTGGTCCCGGCCAGGAACTGCTGCTCAAGCTCAAGGTCGGGCCGGCCGGCGAGGTTGTCGGCCTGGGCGGACAACGCGCTGCGGGCCTTGGCCGGAAGGGCGGGGTCGACGACCAGATCGATCAAGAGGTCGAGAAAGTCCTCACAGGTGGCGAAGTCGAAGAGCTTGGTGATGCCGCCTTCCTCACGGTTCATGTCGCGCTGCATCCGCAGCAGCCGCGGGTCCAGGCCGTTCGAGGACAACAGGTCCTGCCAGTCGTCCTGATCCTCGGCGATGGCAAGCTGCAGGCGCCGGTCCTCCTTGGCCGCGGTCTTCAGGGCATTCAGGTAGGACGACTGGGTCAGACGGCCTTCGGCACGCCGCACCGGCAGGGTGTCCAGGTCCAGGACACCGGCCTGCGGGCGCAGCACGTACCAGCGGCGCGTCAGGCCCTCCCACGTCTCGGCCACGTCCTGCGGCTGGTGGTCGTCCTTCCACTGGTAGACGCCACCGGTGATCAGAGTGTTGCAGCCGAAGGGATTGGAGGTGTCCTCCCATTCGGCCACCACGTGCGCCACCTGCCCCTCGGCCACGTAGTCGGCCAGCGACTTGCCTTTCTCATGGCCGATGAAGTCGCGCTTATGGGGCAGGAAGAGGCTGAAGATCAGCGCCAACAGGCTCGACTTGCCGCCGCCATTGCGCAGCCACAGCACCGTGTCCACGGCTGGGGCTCCAACGGCGCCCACCAGGTTCGCATGGTTCCTCAGGTCGAGAGTGAGGGACCTGAAGCCCGCGTCACTGTGCCCCACGGTCTCCAGACGAATTCGGCACATGCGGTACATCTGTCAGTCCTCCTGGGTGAGCTGGTTGCGGCGGATGTCACGCAGTTGATCGAAGACCTCCGTGCCGGCGGAGGCTGCTCGACGCTGGGCAGTGGCACGACGGCGACCCGGAGATCCTGGTCGTCCTCGACGCCGGCTACGACGCCCCGCGCATCGCCCACCTGCTCGGCGGCCTGCCGGTGCAGGTCCTCGGCCGGCTCCGCTCGGACCGCGTGATGCGCCGCCCGGCGCCGAGCCGTGCGGAGTTCGCCGCCGCGAACCCGGCCGGGGGCCGGCCGCCCAAGCACGGCGGCGAGTTCGTCTTCGGCGACCCCGCCACCTGGGGCGACGAGCAGGCGGTCACCACCACCGCCACCCGTCGCTACGGCACCGCCGTCGCCCGGGCCTGGGACCGACTCCACCCGAGGCTGACCCGCCGCGCGGCCTGGCTGGAGCACGACGGGCCGTTGCCGGTCATCGGGGGCACCGTCATCCGCCTTGCCGTCGAGAAGCTGCCCAGCGGAGGGGTGAACCGGCCGGTCTGGCTGTGGTGGTCGCGCACCGGCGCGAGCCCGGCCGACGTGGACCGCTGCTGGCAGTCCTTCCTTCGCAGGTTCGACTTGGAGCACACCTTCCGCCTGTTCAAGCAGACCCTCGGCTGGACCCGGCCCCGCCTGCGCGACTCGGCGGCGGCCGACCGCTGGACCTGGGTGGTCATCGCCGCCCACACCCAGCTCCGCCTTGCCCGCCCGCTGGTTGCCGACCTGCGCCGGCCCTGGGAGCGGCCGGCGGAACCGAACAAGCTGACCCCCGCCCGCGTCCGGCGCGGGTTCAGGAACCTCCACACGAAGGCCCCTTCACCAGCGCGTGTGCCGAAACCCACCCACCCCGGACCCGGCCGGCCGCTGGGCTCGAAGAACCAGCGGCCCGCCGCCCGCTACGAAGTGGGCAGAGTCCTCGCCACCGGCGAGGCGTACGTCCGGCCCACCCATCATCAGAAGGGCACCAAACCCAGGCGATCAGGCTGACACGAGGGCCAAGGCCCGACACACTGCCGTCATGCGCATCGATGAACCGGCCAGACTGATCGCCAGCAGGGCTCTGATCTATGTGGGGATCCTCGCGGCTTCGCCGGTGTTGCTGATCGCCGGAGCACCGATCCGTCGCCGGTATCTCCGCTACGTCTACCGGGACGACGCACCCCTTATCGTCGACAAAGAGAACGGATGGGTCAGCTTCCACTACTACGTGGTGCTGAATCGGCTCTTGTACTGGCTCTGCTGGCCGACAGAGTCCCTCATTGGTCTCGCCCGACGAAGTCGTTAAACGACAAGGTCAGTGCCTGATGCTGTCGGGGATCTTGGAAACCGTGGGCTGGCAGCCGGTCAGTTCCGGTGTCCGCTGCAACGGTTTGACCAGGTCAGCAGGTTGGTAGA
>NZ_JBHYYB010000193.1:0-2458 GCF_042752535.1 Kitasatospora sp. NPDC059327
CACGGCATCACCAGCCTCTTCGCGGCCTTCAACATCGCCGACGGCACTGTCATCAGCGAACTGCACCGACGCCACCGGGCCCTGGAATTCAAGAAGTTCCTGATCACCATAGACAAGGCCGTTCCCGCCGAGCTCGACGTGCACCTGGTGTGCGACAACTACGCCACCCACAACACTGCCGAGATCAAAGCCTGGCTCAGTCGGCACCCCCGCTTCCACGTTCACTTCACCCCGACCGGCTCGTCCTGGATCAACCAGGTCGAACGATGGTTCGGACTGCTGACCGACAAACTCATCCGCCGCGGCGTCCACACCTCCGTCAAGGCCCTCGAAGAAGACATCCAGGCCTGGATCGACACCTGGAACCAGAACCCGAGACCGTTCACCTGGACCAAGACCGCCGACGAGATTCTCAAATCCCTCGCCGACTATCTCGCCAAGATCAAGCCGACCACCCCATCATCTGGGTAGAACTTACCCTCGTGATTTGCGGCGCATCACAGTAGGTGGTCTCGTATTCGACGGGTGGGACATGGCCTATCTCACCGTGGAGTCTGCGGTGGTTGTACCAGTCGCCCCGTTCGGCGGTGGCGAGCTCGACTTGCGCCAGGGTCCGCGACGCCCGCCGCTTCGAGATGCTCGGCCAGGCGGAAACTCGTCTATTGACTTCCCGCGGCGCTGCGATGGACCAATTCGCCTGGAATCACAAGGCGTTGGCCGCTATCGCGCTGCCAGAGGGCCATCTCCAGCGCGTCCAGGACCAGCCGGGTCTCCTTCGTGGGCGCGGCGGACCAGCCGACGATCCGGCGGGAGACGATGTCCACGACGTAGGCGACGCCGGTGAACGCGGTCACGTGCGTGAAGTCGGCGACCCGGCAGCGGTTCGGCGCGGATGCGACGAACTGGCGGTCAACCAGGTCAAGGGCGCGTTCGGCAGCCGGGTTCGCGATGGTGGTGATGACCTTCTTGCCGCGCACAGCGTCGGCGATGCCGAGTTCGCGCATGAGGCGTTCTACGGTGTAGCGGGCCACCGTTTGGCCCTGCCGGCCCAGTTCCCGCCAGACCTTCCGGGCCCCGTAGGCACGGTAGTTGGCATGGTAGACCTTCTTGATGAGCTCCTTCAGTTTCTCGTCGTGCACCATGCGCGCGGAGGGCGAGGCCAGGCGCATGTGCTGCGCGGGGTAGGTGGAGGGGGGATGCTGCAGCCGTGCTCGGTGAGCACGCGGCAGATAGACTCGACGCCGCCGACGCGGCCCCGGTGCTCGTCGATGAACGCTCGAGCGCAGGTGTGGCCGGTCGAGTCGGCCGCGAAGAAGCTCGCCGTGGCCTTGAGAATGTCGTTGTCGCGCTTGAGTTCGGCGATCTCCTTCTTCGCCTTGATCTGCGTGAACTCCTCCGTGGTCGTGTCCGGGCGCTGCCCGGAGCCGACCTGGTCACGCCCACCCAGTTGCGCAGGGACTCGGCCGAGCCGATGCCCAGCTTCTCCGCGACGGCCCGCCGTGCGGCCGATTCGTTCGGGTAGTCGCGGAGGACCTCGGCGACCATGCGCACCGAACGACGGCGCAACTCAGGCGGGCAGGAAGAAGGACATGCCATGACTCGAAGCCGGGGCGGTTCAGCTCGTGCCCCTCGCCAGCGAGTTGGTCGCCACGGATGAACTGTGAGAGCCGTACCGGCTGCTCGATCCGGCTGGTACCCCCGAAGTGGTCTACGGCCCCAGCATCCACCCGGCCGCCGGGACCGGCAGGGCCTGGCCGACGTCGACCAATGCCCGGGCGGGCACCCCGCCGGTAAAGATCCGGGCCGCGTCCCGGACGGCCTGGACCTGGTCGTCGAAGACCCTGACGAACGCCGTTGGGGTGAGGATGCGCTGCTGGAACGCTTCAACGAACGTGATGGTCATCGGAACGCCCAGGTAGGCCGCGGCCGCGCCGTCGGGCCACCTCGGGTCGAGGACCGTGCCGTCCGGGCGGGCGCACCAGGCATGCGGGTACGCGGCACAGTGGGCATAGGCGAAGCCCTCAACGTAGACGGCGCCGACCTGCCGGGCCGCGCGCAGCGTGCTTGGATGGCAGCGGCCGGCGGCGGCGGGGCGCGGCGCACCGCGGGTGGGCCACGGTGCCGGGGTGAACAGCCGGCCCTGGGTGGGGATCACGCGGGCGGCCGACAGGGCGTCCGGATCGACCCGGTCCTCGACCGCGGCCATGAGGGCGTGGTCGGCTCGGGTCGGGTGGTCGACGGGCACGTCTCCAGTGTGCGCCGGGGGTCCGTGCGGGACGAGCAGGAACCGAGCCGCGGGTGACGGAGAATCCGGTTGACGGGGGCCTTGTCGGGTGTGCCCGTGGCTTCGGAGGGGCGGGGGGGGCGCGCGGCGGGGGCGCCCCCCCGGGGGGGTGGGGGAGAGAACCGCGGAGAAGACGGGGGGGGCTCGTGAGGCACGGCGGGGGGGGCGGGGCGG
>NZ_JBHYYB010000193.1:2468-7479 GCF_042752535.1 Kitasatospora sp. NPDC059327
CTACCTCAACTCCCTCTTCCCCAACCTGCTTTGGGTTTTGGTTCGGGGGGTTGTTTTTTTTTTTTATGTTCAGGGGGTGGGGGGGGGGGGGGGGGCGCGTTCCACCCGGGCCCCCACGGGGGTGTGCCTACAGCAACACCGGTTCAACGGCGGCCGCGATCCGCTCCGCCCGCTGCGCCGGGTCGGCGTCGCTCTCCGCCAGCTCTGCGCCACCTTCTGGACGACGAAGGCCGTCCACTCCGGATAGCCGGAGCCGCTCGCGGCGGCTGCCGACAGGGCGTCCACTGCGGCGAACAGCAGCGACCCGTCCGTCAGGTACCCTCACAGCTCCAGATGTCGGCGCGGCTCGGCACCCGCGGGGCAGCGACGCGGCCGGGGGCCGGCCACAGCAGGAGATAGCCGCTGACCGGCTGGGACGGCCCGGAGCCCCAGATGGCGCTCGCCCTCGCTGACCCGGGTTGAGCAAGACGCCGCAGGTCGAGAGGACCCCGCACGCAGAGCGGTGGGCGGAGTAGGCGGCGCAGCGGGGTGCGGGGGCGGTGCAGGCCGAAGGTCAGGCTCATGCCGTCCACCTCCCTGTGGTGGCTTCGTCCCGGGCCGGGCCCGTCAGGCCCGGTGTGGGGATCGCGGTGGGTGCGGCCGGCATGGTGGTGCGCAGGTAGTTCGTCATATCGGGGATGCTGGGAACGTCTCCTGACAGGTTGTAGGACAAATGGAGCAGCGGTGTCGCCCGCACGGGGAGGTCTTCACCCGCCCGGGCGAGCCGTCGGCGACACCCCCGTCCGGCCGGGGCGGGCGTAGCGGGTCAGGGCCGGTGGCCGATGAGGAGGCGGGCCTCGCGGCGACGGGCGGGGGTGGGGCGGCGCGGTCGTGGAGGCCGATGGACTCCGGGCATCCGGTGTCGCCGCAGGGGCGGGGAGGGTCATGGGGGTCGATCGTGAGGTGGCCAATCTCGCCGGCCCATCCGTCGACGGTGGAGGGGTGGCCGTTGAGGGTGTGGGCGGCGGCGATGCTGGGAACGGCGACAGCGGTGTGGACAGGCTCGATTCCTTCCTCGCGGGCGTGCTCGTGGAGGTCGTCGATGGTCCGGCCGATCGTGGCCAGGACGGCCGGCGGCCGTTCGCGGCGCGGGGTGGGACGGTGCAGGGAGATGGCCTGGTTGATGTCCGGGCCGATGATCGCGCCCTTCATCGCGGTTCCGCCGGCGTCGAGAGCGATGACGTAGCGGGGACCTGGAGGCAGGCTGGCGAGACTCATGCTGCGGCGTTCCGCAGGGTTCGGGATCAGGCAAGGTGGCGGGTGTCGCTGGCCGTGGACCGGTACGACCCGGGTGAGGTCGACTCACGGCCGGGCGGCCGGGACGGCAGGCGGCGCAGGCGCATGCTGGTGTACGGAAGGCTGGGGGGATGTGGGGGCCCGGTCAGCCGGTGGGCTTGGGTGGGGCGACGGCCTGCGCGAGGGGGGTCTTGTCGATGGCGGTGATGGTCCACCGGTCGCCGGTCCTGGTCAGGCTGACGGTGCGGTGCTGGGTGTAGCGCTTGTTGAGTTCGAAGTGGTTGGCCGCGAGGTAGGCGGGGTCGGCGGCGGTGAACGCGATGGTGGCGTCCATCTCGACCTTGGCGGTGGTCATGTCCTGGTGGAAGGTCGATTGGTACCAGGAGACGCCGAGCTGACGGGTGGCGAGGTGGTTGGTGGTGAACATCTGGGTGAGTTTGCTCTCGTACTGCTGGGAGCGCAGTGCGGCGGCGAAGTCCGGGTGGTAGTAGGTGAAGTCCTGCTGGATGCTGTCGGCGAGGTTCTGCTGGTCTCGGTTGTCGACGGCGCCAGAGTGCAGGACGACGGTCTTGCGGACCGCGGTGACGACGGGGTCATCGTCGGGAAGTTGGCGCAGGGTCTTGCCGTCCTGGTCGATGACGTGCCACAGGCTCTGGCCGGAGTGGTCGGGCATCTGCGGTGCCGCGCTCGCGGCGCTGGGGGTGGCATCGGTGTGGGTGGCGGTGCAGGCGGCTGCGGCAAGCAGGGCTGCGGTGGCGAGGACTGCGCGGAGGGCGGCGCGTCGGTGGGCGGTGGTGGTGGACATAGGTGCTCCCGGGGGTGGGTGGCGGGCCGCCGTAAGGGCGGTCCGCCACCCCGTTGGGGCGGATCGGGTGACGGGCCGGCGTGTGAGACGGCCCGTCACTCGGTTCGGGGGGTCAGGACCAGCGGACGGGCCAGGTCACTGGCCGGGTTCGAAGGTCCACTGGCTGGTCCACCAGGTGCTGGGGGCGGCGCCGTGCTGGAAGTTGCCGGTGAGGTCCTCGGTGTGGGCGTAGGTGCCGGTGGACCGGTTCTTGAGCCGCTTGTAGTTGCCGCTCACGGTCTCCTCGGTCCATTGGCTGGTGGTGTCGGTGGCGGGGAGGCTACCGTAGTGGACTATGGCGTCGGCTGTGGTGGTGTTCATGTACTCGCCGGTCCAGCGGTTGCGGTAGCGGGTGTAGCCGTCGCTGGTGGTCTCCTTCGTCCACTGGGAGCTCCAGTACGCGGCGGGCACGTTGCCGTACTGGACGTTGCCGGTCTTGTTCTCGATGTTGAGGTACTGGCCGGTCTGGTGGTTCTTGATCCGCTGGTAGCCCTCGGAGTAGCCGGCGTTGTTCTTGAAGACGCGGAGGTAGTCGACGTTCCAGGTCTTGGGCCAGGTGTCGTTGTGGACGCCGGATCCCGCGTCGGTGTACAGGCCGAGGATCATGCCCATGGGCGAGTTCGGGGCGTCGTTGATCGTCCTGTAGAGCTGGTTGTCGTAGTAGAAGTTGAGCTGGGTGGGGGTCCAGTCCATGCCGTAGATGTGGTACTCGGTGGTGGGGCTGCCGCTGGGCACCGTGGTGTCGGAGGACCACCAGTTGCTGAGGAAGTTCGGGTCACTCCAGCCATAGGCGCCGATGCGCCAGTTGTTCGGCTGGGAGAAGAACGTCTCGATCATGTCGATCTCGGAGTTGGCGCTGGCGCTGCTGGTGTCGTCGGTGCCGACCATCCACAGGGCCTGGTGTCCACCGCCGCCGACGTCGGAGTTCTTTGCCCGGATCTCGAAGTACCCGTACTTGGTGGAGTAGCCGTTGAAGTCCGGCTCGTGGTGGTCGTTGGGCATGTCGTAGTTGAAGCGGTGCCACCAGTCCTTCTCGTAGGACTGGATGCTGGAGATCTTCACCGTGCCGTCGTACTTCGCGTTCCACGCGGGGGTGTCCTGGTCCAGGCGCTGCGTGAGGATGCCGTCGGCGATGGTGTAGCGGGCCTTGGCGTTGGCCGGGGTGGAGGTCCAGTGCGGCAGGTAGGAATCCAGCCACTTGGAGGTGTTCAGGCTGGTGCCGTCGAACTCCTCGGCGAAGTCCAGGGTGTAGCCGGGCTTGGTGGTGGGGTTCGGCGGGGTGTCGGCGGCCTGCGCGGTGGTGGCCGGCAGCACCAGCGCCGTGCTGAGCGCGGCGCACAGCGCGCCGATGCGCAGCAGGCTGCGGCTGGTTCGGGTGGGTGGGTTGAGGGCGGTGCGTGGTGCCATGGCTGGTCCCTTTCGGGTGGGGGTGGGTGGTGCATTGCGTCCTGCCGCGCCGTGCGGGGGATCGGCGCGGTAGGAGGTCTGGGGCGGGCCCGGTCAGGGTGTCAGGGCTTCGACGCTTCCCTGGTGGCGGGCGCGTTCGGCGGCCCAGGCGACGAGGTGGCTCTCCAGGCTGGTGGCGGGGGCGGAGAGGATCAGGGTCTCGTCGCCGGTGGTGAGGGCGTCGAGGAAGGCGTCGACGAGGCGTTCGTCGCCGCCGCCGTGTCCGCTGCCGGCGTCCGGGCCGTCGACGCCGAGGACGAGGGTCTCCTCGTGGCCGGTGACGAAGTCGGTGACGGTGGCGTTGACGCCGTCACCGTCGAGTGAGCCGCGGGTGCCGAAGATCCGGGTCTTGCGGTGGGTGAACGGGGTGAACGCGGTCATCGTGAACGAGGCCGTGGCGCCGGTCGCGTACTCGAGGTTGACGACCTGGTGGTCTACCACGTCGTTGTCGCACGCGTACACGCAACGCCCGTACGGGCCTTCACGCAGCGCCTGGGTGATGCCCTCGGGGGTGCGGGAGTCGGTGACGGCTCCGAGCGGCCAGCGTTCCCGGTCGGGGTGGCCGAGGCAGCCGAGGTACAGGCGGGGTGCCGAGTAGGGGCAGGTGGGCTCGACGGGGCAGTCCAGGCAGTTGTCTGCAGCAGCGGCCGGGCGGTTCTCGGGGCGGAAGTGGGTGAGCGCGCCGAAGGAGGACACCTTGGTGACCGGGGAGCCGACGATGTAGGAGAGCCAGTCCAGGTCGTGGGAGGACTTGGCGAGGAGCATCGGAGTAGCCTGGTCCTCGCGCCGCCAGTTGCCGCGGACGTAGGAGTGGGCCTGGTGCCACCATCCGACGGGTTCGAGGTGTTCGACGCTGACGATGTCGCCGAGCCGGCCGGAGTCGACGATCTCCTTCACGCCCTGGGTGTAGGGGGTGTAGCGGAGCACGTGGCAGACGGCGAGCATCACACCGGCCTTCTGGACGGCGTCGACGATCCTGCGGACGTCGTCCTCGCTGGTGGCCATCGGCTTCTCCAGCAGGATGTGGTAGCCGAGTTCGGCGAAGCGCAGGGTGGGTTCGACGTGGTCGGCGTCCTGGGTGGTGATGAGCACGGCGTCGGCCTCGGGCGGGTGCTCGGCGAGTGCCTGCCAGGTCGGGTGGTGGGTCGCTCCGGGGTGCCGGGCGAGAGTGGCGGCGGCCCGCTCGGGGTCGGGTTCGGCGACGGCGATGATCTCGGCGCGGCCGGTGTCGGTGGCGTAGCCGGCGTAGGTGGTGCCGCGGCCTCCGGCACCGACCAGGATCAGCCGCAGCAGGCGGTCGGGGGCCGGGGTCGCTGTGCTCGGCTGTGCGGGGGCGTGCGTCATGGCGGTGGGTCCTAATCCGTGTGTAGGGATTCCGGCCTGGCCCCGGCGGGGCGGCTGGTCTTGCTGATGGACGGGTTCGTGGTGACCCGCGGGTGCCGGGTG
>NZ_JBHYYB010000194.1:0-7469 GCF_042752535.1 Kitasatospora sp. NPDC059327
CCGGACAGCGCGGTGAGGGCGTCGCGCAGTCCGTCGGCGGTGCCGACGGCGACGGCGCGGTGGTCGAAGACCGCGCGGCCGGTGGCGAGCGAGTGCGCGATGTCGGCGGGGTTTCCGTCGAGGGTGAGCAGCCGATCGGCTTGGTCGCGCAGGGCCTCGGGGGAGCGGGCGGACAGCGGCCAGGGGACGAGGGTGTCCCTGTCGTTCGACGGTTCCGCGGACTGTTCCTCGGGGACCTGTTCGAGGACGACGTGGGCGTTGGTGCCGCTGACGCCGAAGGAGGAGACGCCGGCCCGGCGCGGCCGCCCGTCCGGGGTCTCCCAGGCACGGGCCTCCGCCAGGAGTTCCACCGCCCCCGTCGACCAGTCCACCTGCGGGGTCGGGCCGTCCACGTGCAGGCTCTTCGGCAGGACCCCGTGCCGCATCGCCAGGACTGTCTTGATCACCCCGCCCACCCCGGCGGCGGCCGAGGTGTGCCCGATGTTCGACTTCAGCGAGCCCAGCCAGAGCGGCCGACCCTCCGGCCGGTCCTGGCCGTAGGTGGCCAGCAGGGCCTGGGCCTCGATCGGGTCGCCGAGCGTGGTGCCGGTGCCGTGCCCCTCCACCGCGTCGACCTCGGTGGCCCGCAGGCCGGCGTCGGCCAGCGCCGCGCGGATCACCCGCTGCTGGGAGGGGCCGTTGGGCGCGGTCAGGCCGTTGCTCGCGCCGTCCTGGTTGACCGCCGAGCCCCGGACGACGGCGAGCACGGGGTGCCCCAGCCGCCGCGCGTCGCTGAGCCGTTCGAGCAGCAGGATGCCCGCGCCCTCCCCGAAGCCCGTCCCGTCGGCGGCGGCCGCGTACGGCTTGCACCGCCCGTCCGGCGCGAGCCCGCCCTGCCGGCTGAACTCGACGAACAGCTCCGGGCTGGACATCACGGTCACGCCGCCCGCCAGGGCCAGGTCGCACTCCCCGTGCCGCAGGGACCGGGCGGCCAGGTGGAGGGCGACCAGCGAGGAGGAGCAGGCGGTGTCCACCGTGACGGCCGGGCCCTCCAGGCCGAACACGTACGCCAGTCGGCCGGACACGATGCTGCCCGAGTTGCCGGTGCCGAGGAAGCCCTCGACCTCCTCCGGGATGTGCGGCAGCAGCCGGGCCGCGTAGTCCTGCTGCATCAGGCCGACGAAGACACCGGCGGACGCGCCGGCCAGCCCGGTCGGGTCGATGCCCGCCCGCTCGAAGGCCTCCCAGGTGATTTCCAGGAGCAGCCGCTGCTGCGGGTCCATCGCCACGGCCTCGCGCGGCGATATTCCGAAGAACTCCGCGTCGAATCCGGCGACGGTGTCCAGGAAACCGCCCTCGCGGGCGTAGGAGGTGCCGCGGTGCTCGGGGTCGGGATCGTAGAGCGCCTCCAGGTCCCAGCCGCGGTCGGCGGGGAACGGCCCGACGCCGTCGGCTCCCTCGGCGACCAGCCGCCACAGTTCCTCCGGGGTGCGCACGCCGCCCGGGAAGCGGCAGCCCATCGCGACGATCGCGACCGGGTCGTCGCCGGTGGCCGCGCTCGTGCCGGTCCCCCCGGTCCGGCCTGCCGCCGTAGGCCCGGCCGCGCCGTCCTGGGCGCCGAAGAGCTCGGCCCGCAGGTGCCGGGCGAGCACGGTCGGCGACGGGTGGTCGAAGACCAGCGTGGCGGGCAGCCGCAGGCCGGTCGCCAGGTTCAGCCGGTTGCGCAGCTCGACGGCGGCGAGCGAGTCGAAGCCCAGGTCGCGGAAGGCCCGGCCGGCCTCCACCGCCTCCGGCGAGGCGTGCCCGAGCACGGCCGCCACCTGGGAGCGGATCAGGGCCAGCAGCGCGGGCTCCCGCTCGGCCGCGGGCAGCGCGCCCAGCGGGCCGCCCGGCGTGCCGTCGGGCGCCGCGCGGGTGGCCGAGCGCCGCAGCGGCCCGCGCACCAGTGCGCGCAGCAGGCCGGGAACCGGGCGGGTCTCGGCGTCGGCCCGCAATGCCGCCAGGTCCAGCCGGATCGGGACCAGGGCGGGCCGGTCGACGGCGAGCGCCGCGTCCAGCAGCGCCAGGCCCTGCGCGGTGGTGAGCGCGGGCATCCCCGAGCGGGCCAGCCGGCGCTCACCCTCCTCGTCCAGGACGCCGGTCAGCGCGCTGCGCTGGGCCCAGAGCGTCCAGGCCAGCGACTGCCCGGCCAGGCCGAGGGCCCGCCGGTGCTGCGCGAGGGCGTCCAGGACGGCGTTCGCCGCCGCGTAGTTGGCCTGGCCGGGGCCGCCGAAGACGCCCGCCGCCGAGGAGAACAGCACGAACGCGGCCAGCGGCAGTCCGGCGGTCAGCTCGTGCAGGTGCAGGGCCGCCTCGGCCTTGGGCGCGAGGACGGCGTCCAGACGCTCCGGGGTCAGCGCGGTGAGCACGCCGTCGTCCAGCGCGCCCGCGGCGTGCACCACGGCGGTCAGTGGGTGCGCGGCCGGGACGTCGGCCAGCAGCGCGGCCAGCGCCGCGCGGTCGCCGACGTCGCACGCCGACACCGTGACGGCGGCGCCCGCCCCGGCGAGCTCGGCGGCGAGATCGGCGGCGCCCGCGGCGGTGGGCCCCTGACGGCCGACCAGCAGCAGGTGCCGCACGCCGTGCGCGCGCACCAGGTGCCGGGCGACCTCGGCGCCCAGCGTGCCGGTGCCGCCGGTGATCAGCACGGTGCCGTCCGGGTCCAGGGCCACGGGCGGGCCGTCGGCCGCCGGGACCCGGACCAGCCGGGGCGCGCGCAGCAGGCCGCCGCGCACCGCCAGCTGGTCCTCCGCGTTCGGCGCGCCGAACGCGGAGGCCGCCACCGGCAGCAGCGCGGACGCGTCCGTGGGCAGGTCCAGCAGGCCGAACCGGCCCGGGTGTTCGGTCAGCGCCGAACGCACCAGGCCCCAGAGGCCGCTGTGCGCGAGGTCGGGGACGTCCTCGTCCGGGCCGGTGGCCACCGCCCCGTCGGTCACCAGGACGAGGCGGGAGCCGGTGAACCGCTCGTCCGACAGCCACTCCTGCAGCAGAGCGAGCGCGCGGTGCGCCGACGCGCGGACGCTCGCCGCGTCGCCGACCCGCACCAGCACCACGGGCGGGGCGTCGGTGAGCCCCGGGAGGTCGTCCGGTGTGTCGAGCATCGTCCACCGGGCGGCGTCGCCGGGCACGCCGGCCTCGACGGTGACCCACTCCAGGCCGAACAGCGACTCGTTCCCCCGAGGGGTGTCCAGCACGCCGTCGGCCGGGGCCGGGCGCAGCACCAGCGCGTCCACCGTGGCGACCGGCCGCCCGGCCGGGTCGGCGGCGGTCAGCGCCAGGGTGTTCTCACCGGTCGGGGTCAGCCGCAGCCGCAGCGCCGTGGCGCCGGAGGCGTGCAGGGTCACGCCGGTCCAGCTGAACGGCATCCGCCCCTCGGCGGCCGGGCCCAGCCCGGTGGCGTGCAGGGCCGCGTCCAGCAGCGCCGGGTGCAGTCCGTAGCGACCCGCCTCGCCCTGCTGATCGGCGCTCAGCTCGGCGTGCGCGAACAGTTCCGCGCCGCGCTGCCAGGCCGCCGTCAGCCCCTGGAACGCCGGGCCGTAGCCGAAGCCTGCCGCGGCGAAGCGCCGGTACATCCCGGTCAGGTCGAGCGGGACGGCGCCGGCCGGCGGCCACTGCTCCAGCTCCTCGCCCTCGCGGACCGCCTCGGCCGCGGCCGGCGCGCCCAGCAGTCCCTCGGCGTGCCGTACCCAGGCCGCCTCCGCGTCCCCCTCGGCGGACCGCGCGTGCAGCGCGACGGGCCGGTCGCCGCGACCGTCCGGCGGGCCGACCGTCAGCCGCAGCCGCACGCCGCCCCGCTCGGGCAGCACCAGCGGCGCGCCGAGGGTGAACTCCCGTACGACCGGGCAGCCGACCTGGTCGCCGGCCCGGATCGCGAGGTCCAGGAACGCCGTTCCGGGCAGCAGCGCCGAGCCCCGCACGGCGTGGTCGGCCAGCCAGGGGTGGGTGCGCAGCGAGAGCGAGCCGGTGAAGACCACGCCGTCCTGATCGGCGAGCGTCACCATGGCGCCCAGCAGCGGGTGCCCGGCGGCCTCCAGGCCCGCCGCCGCCAGGTCGCCGGGCGCCGCCGAGGCATCGTCCAGCCAGTAGTCCTCGCGCTGGAAGGCGTAGGTGGGCAGCTCGACCGGCGTCGCCGGGCGACCGCCGAAGACGGCGTCCCAGTCGATCGGCACCCCGCGCACCTGGAGCTCCCCCAGCGAGGCGAGCAACCGGGCCGGGCCGCCCTCGCCGCGCCGCAGCGTGCCCAGCACGCAGGCGTCCGCGCCGGCCGCCTCCGCGCTGTCCTGGATCGCGGGAGTGAGCACGGGGTGCGGGCCGGCCTCCAGGAAGACCTGGTAGCCGTCGGCCAGCAGGGCCCCGGTGGCGGCCTCGAACTCCACGGTCTGCCGCAGGTTGCGGTACCAGTACGCGGCGTCCAGCCCGGCGGTGTCCAGCGGGGTACCGGTGACGGAGGAGTAGAACGGCACCCGGCTCGCCCGCGGCGTGATGCCCGCCAGCTCACGCAGCAGCTCCTGCTCGACGGCCGCGACCTGCGGGCCGTGCGAGGCGTAGTCCACCGGGACGGCCCTCGTCCGCTCGCCCGCGGCGGTCAGCTCGGCCGTCAGCTCGGCCAGCGCCCGCGGTTCGCCGGACACCACCACGGCGGACGGCCCGTTCACCGCGGCCAGCCCCAGGCGCTCGCCCCACGGCTCGATCCGGGCCCGGACCCGCTCGGCGGGCAGCGCCACGGAGAGCATCCCGCCCTGCCCGGCGAGCGCCCGCAGCGCCCGGCTGCGCAGCGCGACCACCTTGGCGCCGTCCTCCAGGGAGAGCGCGCCGGCGACGACGGCCGCGGCGATCTCGCCCTGGCTGTGGCCGACCACCGCGGCCGGCTCGACGCCGTAGGACGCCCAGACGGCGGCCAGTGAGACCAGCACCGCGAAGAGCAGCGGCTGCACCTCCTCCACCCGCTCGACCGGCTCGCCCGAGCGCAGCAGCTCCACCGGGGAGCGCTCCGACCACGGGGCCAGCGCCGCCGCGCAGTCGGCCATCCGCCGGGCGAAGACCGGTTCGCGGTCGAGGAGTTCGACCGCCATGCCGGCCCACTGCGCGCCCTGTCCGGGGAACACCATGGCCAGCGCGCCGCCGGCCCCCGCCCGGCCGCGCAGCAGCCCGGGCGCCTCCTCGTCGGCGGCCAGCGCCGCGAGCCGCTCCAGGAAGTCGTCCCGGTCCTGCGCGACCAGCACCGCGCGGTGGTCCAGGGCGGTGCGGGTGGTGGCCAGCGCGTGCCCGACCTCCGCCGGGCTCGCGCCGGGACGCTCCAGCAGGTGCGCGCGCAGCCGCTCGGCCTGGGCGCGCAGCGCGGGCGCGGTGTGGCCGGAGAGCACCCAGGGCAGCGGGCCGCGGGCGCGCGGCGACGGGCCGTCGGCGACCGGGTCCGGGCCCGGGGCCGCGACCGGGTCCGGGGCCGCAGCCGGGTCGGCGGCCGGGTCGGCGTCCGGGGCGGGCGTTCCGAGCGGCGGGGCGGCCTCAAGCACGACGTGCCCGTTGGTCCCGCTGACGCCGAAGGAGGAGACCGCCGACCGCCGGGGCCGGCCGGTCTCGGGCCAGTCCCGCGCCTCGGTCACCAGCTCGACGGCGCCGGCCTCCCAGTCGACCTGCTCGGTGCGCCGTTCGGCGTGCAGGGTCGGCGGGACGATGCCGTGCCGCATCGCCAGCACCATCTTGATCACCCCGCCGACGCCGGCCGCCGCCTGGGTGTGACCGATGTTGGACTTCAGCGAGCCCAGCAGCAGCGGGCGGTCCGCCGGGCGGTCCTGCCCGTAGGTGGCGAGCAGCGCCTGGGCCTCGATCGGGTCGCCCAGCGGGGTGCCGGTGCCGTGCGCCTCGACCACGTCGACATCGGCGCCGCCCAGCCGCGCGGCGGCCAGCGCCTGGCGGATCACCCGCTGCTGGGCCGGGCCGTTGGGCGCGGACAGCCGGCTGCTGGCGCCGTCCTGGTTGACGGCCGTGCCCCGGACGACGGCGAGCACCGGGTGCCCGTTGCGGCGCGCCTCGCCGAGCCGCTCCAGCAACAGCAGCCCGACGCCCTCGCCCCATCCGGTGCCGTCCGCGTCGGCCGAGAAGGACTTGCACCGGCCGTCGGCGGCCATCCCGCCCTGCCGGCTCATCTCCACGAACGGCACCGGGGTGGACATCACCATCGCGCCGCCGGCCAGCGCCAGCGCGCACTCGCCGGAGCGCAGCGCCTGCGCGGCCAGGTGGATGGCCACCAACGAGGAGGAGCAGGCGGTGTCCACGCTGAGCGTGGGGCCCTCCAGGCCGAAGGTGTAGGCCATCCGGCCGGAGGCGACGCTGTCCGAGCTGCCGCTGCCCAGGTAGCCGGCGACGTCCTCGGGCACCCGGCGCAGCCGCACCGCGTAGTCCTGGTACATCACGCCGAGGAAGACGCCGGTGCGGCTGCCGCGCAGCGAGCGGGCGTCGATCCCGGCGCGCTCGAAGGCCTCCCAGCCGGTCTCCAGCAGCAGCCGCTGCTGCGGGTCCATGGCCAGCGCCTCGCGCGGCGAGATGCCGAAGAGGCCGGGGTCGAAGGCGCCGACCCCGCGCAGGAAGCCGCCCTCGTCGGCGTAGCTGGTGTCCGGCCGGCCGCGGTCCTTGTCGACCAGTGCGTCCAGGTCCCAGCCGCGGTCGGTCGGGAACGGGCCGACGGCGTCGACACCGCCGGCGACCAGCTCCCAGAGCTCCTCCGGCGAGGTGACCCCGCCGGGGTAGCGGCAGCTCATCGCGACGACGGCGATCGGCTCGTGGTCCTTGGCCTCGACCTCCTGCAGCCGCCGGCGGGTGCGGTGCAGGTCGGTCGCGACACGCTTGAGGTAGTCGCGCAGCTTGTCGTCATTCACCGGTGGTCACCTTCGTCAGCGGGTTGCGGGGGTGCGGGGCACGCGGGTCCGGCCGCGTGTCCGTCATGACAGCCCCAGCTCGTTCTCGATGAGGTCGAAGAGGTCGTCGTCGCCGGCCGTGGCCATCCGTTCCTCCAGGGCGTCCGCCGGGCCGGCGGCGGCGTCCGGGGCGACCCGGGAGAGCAGGGCCTGGAGCCGCCCGGCCAGCGCCGGGTCCAGCGGGTCGGCGGCCACCGCCTGCTCCAGCCGTTCCAGTTCGGCCAGCCCGGCGACCTGCGGCCCGGCGGGCGCCGGGACCAGCTGCTCGCCGAGGTGCGCGGCGATCGCCGCCGTGCTGGGGTGGTCGAAGAGCAGGGTGGCGGGCAGCCGCAGGCCGGTGGCCGCGCGCAGCCGGTTGCGCAGTTCGACGGCGGTCAGCGAGTCGAAGCCGAGCTCCAGCAGGCCGCGGTCGGCCGACACGCTCTCCTGCGGGGAGAAGCCCAGGATCAGGCCGACGTTCGAGCGGACCAGCTCCGTCAGCACCCGGGCCCGCTGCGGCTCGCCGAGTCCGGCCAGCCGGCGCAGCAGGGCCTGCGG
>NZ_JBHYYB010000195.1:0-7089 GCF_042752535.1 Kitasatospora sp. NPDC059327
TTGTCTCCGCTTAGTTCCCGTGTGTGATTAGCCCCAAGTGAGGCTGTGGCCTTGGGGTTTGTGAGTTGCCTCGGGCCGTGTGGTGTTTCTACTGTCAGCGCTCGTGATCCTGACCTTCTTCTCCTCCCACGGCTGGCAGTCCTGGGACATCGAGCACCGGCCGCTGATCCCCGAGGGGATGCCCGTGCTCGTCGACGACGACCTGATCTTCGAGGACGGCCCGGCCGCGCCGCGCCCGGCTGCGGTGGTGAACCGCTGGTTACGCGAGCTACCGGCGAGCGGGGCACCGGCGCCGAGCTCGTGGGAGAACTACGCGAGGGTGCTCAAGGCGTGGACGGAGTTCCTGGCCGAGCACGGAGTGGGGCTGTTCGACTCGCGGGAGCGGTTGAAGGCGGGATTGAGCCGGTATGCCGAGCACCGGGCTGCGGGGTCGGCCGCGGCGCGGTTCGCGGCGACGACGTGGGGCCAGCACATGAGCATCCTGTCGCTGTTCTACCGGTGGGCGATGGCGGAGGGGTACGCGCCGGCGGAGCCGTTCACCTACCGGTCCGCGCGGGCGCTGTTCGCCGGGACCGGCCGGCAGGTGCAGGTGAACCTGGCGGTCCGCCGCACGCCGAAGCCGCATGTGACGATCAAGTACCTGGAGCCGGACTTCACCGAGCTGTTCCGCAAGGGACTGCGCGGGCTTGCGCCGGACGGCTCGCAGGACACCGGTTTCCACGGCCGGGAGCTGGCCCGCAACGCCGCGATCGGCGACCTCGCGCTGGCCACCGGGCTGCGGCTGCAGGAGTTCACGCATCTCCTGCCATGGGAGATCCCCGCGCTGCCGCCGGCGCCAACCACAGCTCCGATCCCGTTCCCGGTGCCGGCCGGGATCACCAAGGGGAAGAAGTTCCGCACCACCTGGATCTCCTACGAGGCTTTGGCTGCGGTGTGCGACTACCTGGAGCTGGACCGCGCGGCCACGGCCGAGGGCTCGCCCTGGCGGCCGCCGCGGCGGTGGGGCGACCCGCTGCTGGTCACCGACCCGGATGCCCGAGGCGGGCGGATCAACGGCATCCGGCGCCCCTGGGAGTCGCTGACCTGCGCCGAGCGGCGTCGGCTGGTCGCTCCTGAGGGCGGTTCGTGCCTGCTGGCCGTCAAGAACGGGGGCGGCCCGTTCACCGCCTGGGCGACGGTCTTCGAGCGGACATCCGACCGGATCCGGGCCCGCTTCGAGCCCCGCTTTCCGCACGTCTGGCCGCACCGATGTCGCCACACGTTCTCGATGAGGACCCTGGAATACCTGGTCAGCGGGCACTACCGGCAGGCCGCGAAGCTGGTGAGGGACACCGACGCTGATGTCGCGCTGGTCTTCTACCTCTCCAAGGCCGACCCGCTGCTGGTGCTACGTGACCTTCTCGGCCATTCCACCGTCCTGACGACGGAAAAGTACCTCCGCCGCCTGGACACCACCCGTATCTACCGGGACGCCTACGAGGGTGCCGGGGCGGCAGCCGGGCTGACCGGCGATGCGGAGGCCGAGAACGAGGCTGCGGACGAGTTCGCTGACGACCAGGACGGGGGCGTGTGATGCCGACGATGCTCATCGACGAGCCGCTCTCCCTGAGCTGTGTGTTCAGCGACGGCGGTCGGGCCGAGTACTCCCTGGACGGGCTCCCCAACCCGCGCCTGGCCAGGGATCTGGCCACTGGCCTGGTCGATCTGATCCATCCGCACGGCACGGCGGACTCGGCCGGGACAGTCAACTTCTACGTCCAGGCTCTGCGGAACATGGTGCGAACCCTGGCCGAGCGAGGGTTCACCGGCGGCGCCGCCCAGCTGCGGCGCGGGCAACTCGCCGAGTTCTGGATGGCCAGCCCCCGCCGGCTGGAAGCTCACACCCGCGCCTTGCTGGAGGGATTCGCCCAGGTCGGCGGCGTCCTCGATCCCGGGGTGATGGAGCTCGCGGCTGGCCGGCACTTCAATCCGCAGCCGAACCGGCAGGTGCTGCCGCCCTACTCGGAGGCGGAGTGGCAGCGGCTGACCGAGGTCTGCCGCACCCTGGTCGACGACTCCTACGCCGCCCACCGGCAGGCCCTGGCCGCTGCCGCCGAGGGGCGTCACCCCCGCGAGGGTGGGTGGAAGCCGGGGAATCTGGGGTGGCTGCTGGCCCGGGTGGGTCCGGTCAGTATCCGCGCGTTCGGGCAGCACGTGGATGTCTCGGCCGCGGTGGTGCACAACCGGGGCGGTTTCCATGACGCGACGCGGGCCCTGTTTCCGCACCTGGACGTGCTGATCGCCTACCGGCTGCTGTTCGGCGTCTGCTCGGGCATCGTGCCCGACGGCATTGAGGAACTGGTCACCGAGGACATCGACTGGGCCGGGGACTCCACGGTCCTGCTCTCCTACGTCAAACGCCGCACTGCGGAGGAGAGTCTGGTCCTTCCGCGCCGGGCGGTGCGGCTCTTGGAGCAGTGGCTGGCCCACTCCGAGCTGCTGCGAAGTTTCGTGCCCGCGGGAGAACGCGGCCGCCTGTGGTTGGGGGTGAGCCGGGCCGGTGGAGATCGGCGAGTGCGGCGGATCGACCGTGTCGCGGTCCAGCGCTGGGTCCTTCGCCACGGCCTGACCGGGGATGACGGGCGCCCGTTGAAGGTCCATCGGTCCCGGATCCGCACCACCCATCAGGCCATGCGGGACAAGGGCACCTGGACCGGCAGCGGCCGGGCGACCATCGACCCGAACCATACGCCGTCCGTCGAGGGCGACCACTACCTGACCGCGACGACCCCGGCCCAGCAGCACGCGGTCGAGGCGATCGTCGAGGACGCCCAGCACGATCTGCTGCGTCGCTCCCACCCGCCCACGGTGATCACCGAGCAGGACGCGGTCGCCCTGGCCGCCGGCTACCCGCAGCTGGTGGCGGCCATGGACCTGGACGACGCGGCGGTCGCCGAGCTGGTCGGCGGAGCGCGGGACGTGTTCACCGCTGCCTGCGGCGACCAGCTCTCGGGACTGCACGGTCCCAAGGGCAAACCCTGTCCCGCGAGGCCGTGGGTCTGTCTGCTCTGCCCGCTGGCGGTGTTCGCCCCGCGCCACGCGGTGAACCTGCTGCGGCTTAAGGCGTTCTTCTCCCGGCAGTGGCAGCAGATGCCAGCCGCTCAGTTCATGGCCGTCTTCGGCCCCTACGCCGCCCGGATCCAGCAGGTCCTGGACCGCTTCGACCCCGCGCTCCTGGCCGCTGCCGCAGCACAGGTCGCCGACAGGGACGACGAACTGCCCCTGCGTCCCGAGGAGATGACCGCATGACGACTGCCGTCGCCTACCCCGAAAACGACCGGTCCTCGGTCTTCGCTGGCGCCGATGTCTGTCGGGAGGCCGGGTTCACGCTGCCCAAGACCACGTGCCGCCCGCTCTTCAAGGATGACGCCTGGGACTTCACCGACGTGGTCGGCCTACCGGTCCAACTCGCCCTCTGCACCAGGCGCTTCGACTTCACCGCGATCACCGACCCGCGGTGGCGGCTGGTCGCGAAGGAACTGGTCCTTGCGATGCTCGCCCCGGGGCATCCGGCGGTGGCCCCGCTGCCACGCGCCCACCGCACAGCCCTTCACCTACGTAGTTGCGCTGGACGGTTGGACGAGCTCACCCGGTTCTTCCATTGGCTCGGCGAACGGGGCGTCCCGAGCCTGCAGCAGGTCGACACCCAGATCTGCGAGGCATACCTGGCCCACCGCCGCTACGTTCGCGACGAGCGCGGCACGGTGGTCGGCGAGAACAGTCCAGGCACCCGGCGCGCGGCCGCTCAGGTCGCCGTCGACCTGGTCAACTACAGCGAACTGTTCAGCGCCGACCGCGTTCCTGCGGACTTGCGGCCCTGGGGCGGCGCCACCGCCTCGGCGGTCGCCGAGATGCCCAGCGGCAGGACCGAGAACAAGACCCAGCCGGTCCAGGACCAGATCCTGCAGCCGATGCTCGCCGCCGCCCTCTACCTGGTCTCCGCCCTGGGCCCGCACGCCGTCGCACTGGCCGGGGAGGTGCGGGCGGCCGACCTCGCCTCCTCCACCAAGACGGAAGGGCTCAGCCACGGCGGCCCCACCTTCGGCACCGACGTTACCAGGCTGCTGGACGAGTACGAGCGAACGTGCACACCACTGCCCATGGTGCCCGAGCACTACGTCACCGACCGGCTGGCCGAGGGCTGGTCTCCAGATGATCCGCTGCTGCGGGTGGCCACCGGGGTGCTGGCACGGCAAGCCGGGTTCAGCCAGTTCTGGTCGCGCCGGCTCCCAGAACTACGGAGCCGACTGGAGACCACCGTCGCCGCAGTCGGAGTGGAGAAAGCGTTCGCCCGAGAAACCGAGCAGGTCACCGCCGCCGACGGGACCTCCGCCCTGCCGTGGACCGTCCCCCTTCACCGCCCCCAGGCGGTCGCCCTGCTCGGGATCGTCCGCACCGCTTCAATCATCGTCCTGGCGGCGATCTCCGGAATGCGTGCGAGCGAGTTGATGGAACTGCGCGTGGGCTGCCGCCGCCCACCCGAGGAGCCCGTCGCCGGTTTCACCCGCTACCGGATCGCCAGCAAGGTCGTCAAAGGCCAGCCGCTCGGTGGGACCGACGACGAATGGGTCGTCATCGAGCCGGTCTATCGCGCCGTCGAACTGGCCGAACAGCTCCACGAGAACCCCGAGGACGGCGTCCTGCTCTTCGGCCGGTTCGCCTTCAGTGTCCGCTACCGCTGGTTCCGCAATTGGGTCAACTCGCAGGCCGGACAACGAATCGGACTCGCGCCGATCCCCCCAGGGCCCGTGAATCTGAGGATGCTCAGGCGCACTTTGGCCCTGGAGATGGCCTACCGGCCCGGAGGCGTCCTCGCGACCAAGATCCACCTCAAGCACATCGCGGTCGCCACGACCGAGGGCTACAGCTCGCGCCCCGGCGGAGCCCAGGCCGAACTGCTGGCCGAGGTCAACAAGTACGAGAGCGACCGCAACCTGGACCTGGTCCTGGCCGAGTTCCGCAACTACCAGCAGGGCATCCTGCCCGCCGGCCCCGGCGCCCGCAGCCTCACCGAGTTCTTCGCCAGCGTCGACGAGAAGCTCGAACCGACCGCAGCACCGGCGCCCAGAACCCAGCGCAGTGACCGGGACGTGCTGAACCTGCTGACCAAGCGCGCCAAGACCCTGCACATCGGCCCGGCGAACTTCTGCTGGTTCACCGACCCCTCCCGCGCGCTCTGCCTCAAACTCGCCGGCACCCCCACCGCCGACCGGCCACTGGTCGGGATGTGTGACTCCGCCCGCTGCCCGCAGGCCACCCACCACCCCTGCCACCGGCCCGTCTGGGCCGAGCACGCGGAGCGCACGAGGACGTTCCTCGGGGACTTGGGCAAGACCCGCCGGACCGAACACGCCCGCCTGCGAAACGATTACGACCGGGCCCTTCGGGTCGTCGCCGAGATCGACGCAGCCGCCACCGACCAACCCTCCGAGGACCCCGTATGAGGATCACCGCAGCACAACGGACCGAGAACGAGAACCGCATCCGGGCCGCCATGGACCGTCTCCTGCGCGGCGAGATCCCGCCCGGCGGCACCTGCGACATCAAGACCCTCGCCCGCGAGGCCGCCGTCGACCGCACCGCGTTCTACGGAACCCGTCCCTATGCCCACCTCCGGGAAGAGTTCGAACACCGGCTGCATTCCCTCCAAGCCATCGGAGAGACCCCCGACCCGAGGAACGCCCAGATCGAGCGGCTCAAGACAGAGGTCACCAATCTCAAGGCCCGGCTCGCCCGAGCGGACGGCACTGTCGAGGAGCTCACAGACTTCCGCGCTCAGGCCCTCGCCCGGCTCGCCGCCCAGCATGAAGAGATTGTCCACCTCCGACAGACCGCCGCGGCGGCGAGCCGCGTGACCCGGCTTCCTACCGCCCGCAGCACATCGATCGGATCATCCAGCTGACTCACGGACGCGACCGACCTGTGTCAGCCGGCCGGGAAAGAAGTGGCCCCCTGAGGTGCACAGAAAGTAGTTTGTCTCCGCCCTGCACGCCGCCCACAAGGAGTTCTCATGTTCGAAAACATCCGGGGCCTTTCTCCAGAGCGTGCCGCACGACTTGCCAACCTGGTTGAGCAATGTGAGCCGCTGCTGGACCAAGGCGAGGGCATGGAACATGTCCAGCGGCGGCTGCGGGACCTCGGGGCTGGGGTCTTGGACTCGATTGTTGTTACCCGGGAACTGCTCGGAGTCGGCCTCGGGGAAGCAAAGGAGATTGTGCTGTCGAGTGCCGCGCGGACCACCGAGCTGTGGACGCATCAGCAACTCGTGGACGTGACGGAGCGAGCGAAGGACGTTGCCGACGGCCTCCTGCAACTGTCCCAGACCGTAGGGGCCACCAGGATCGTCGCCATCGATGGCACTGGAGGTTCAGGCAAGACGACGTTGGCTACGGCGGTGGCCGGATACCTCGACGGCGCCGTCATCGTCCACGTCGACGACTTCTACCGTCCGATGCCCGACCGCGAGCGCGAACAACTCGACGCAGAACAGGGCTACCACCTCTACTTCGACTGGGAACGTCTCCGGGACCAGGTCCTGACCCCGCTGCGGGACGGCCAAGACGCCCGCTACCAGCTCTACGACTGGACCACCGGACAGCTCGGGGCCTGGCGCGAGATCGCCTCTGGAACCGCGGTGATCGTCGAAGGGGTCTACGCCGCGCGGCCGGAGCTGGCCCCCTATTACCACTTCACCGCCTACGTCGACACCCCGCGAGGCGTCTGCCTACAGCGCATGCGAGGACGCGGCGAGAACCCTGAGGAGTGGATCACACGTTGGCGCGCCGCCGAGGACTACTACCTGCACACCACATGGCCCCAGACCAGAGCCAAGCTCCTCGTCAGGGGCTACTGAAACAGGAGGAGCGCATCACCGACGCGACCCGAACTGCTTCTGGCCTGACCGCCCGTCACCCGCAAGTGTGGTCTCCGTCACGCGAGAACGCCCGCATTGCAACACGGCGCATCGTCAGTGCGGCAAACGCCCGCTCCGAGACTCGCCAGCTCCATACCAACACGGAGTGATCCGCACACGGCCTCTGCGGACACAAG
>NZ_JBHYYB010000196.1:0-6927 GCF_042752535.1 Kitasatospora sp. NPDC059327
ACCGGGTCCTCGTCCGGCGCGGCCACCGGTGGCACCCCGGCGCCCGGCGCCGTGCCGCCCGGCGGCGGGGCCGCGACCGGCGGTGCGGCCACGTCCGGCGGCGCCGGCTCGACGGCCGGCTCCGCCCCGGTACCCACCTGGAGCGACGCCGCGACGCCGCTGCTCGACTACAAGGCCGTCCTGCAGCTGATGCCCGACCAGGCGGCGATGACCGGTTGGGAGCAGGAGAAGCGGCGGGTCGACCCCACCGACCACTCCTCCACCTGCCAGAACACCGACGCCTGCAACGGCAAGCCGCTCAGCGGCGAGGCGCGGTTCAGCTCCGGCGACGTGGTCGCGCGCTTCCTCGTCGACACCCTGCCGACGAAGGCGGCCGCCCAGGACAAGCTCAAGGCGGCGTACGCGGCCTACGGTGACGCCACCCGCTACCACACCGTGGAGCTGCCCGCCATCGGCACCGAGAGCCGCGCCTGGCAGGGCGAGCCCGGCGGCCGGGACGGTTGGGGCATCGTGATGCGCGCGGGCACCGTGGTCGCCACCGTGACCACCGAGGACGGCGCGGTCGACACCGCGACCGCGCAGCGCCTCGCCGTCCTGTTGGCCAAGCGGATCGAGCAGGCCCAGTCCGGCCGGCCCGCGGACGCGGTGCTCGGCGGCTGACCGGCCGGGCCGACCGGGCCGGCCGGTCCGTGCGTCGTGGGGCCACCGGGCCGGGCCGGTGACCCGGATCACGGGAACCGGCCCCGGGGCTCGGGCGGTCCCCCCGCAGGTGCCCACCAACGCGTCGCTCGCCTCCGGGGACGGGGACCTCCTGGTCCTCGTCGAGCTGTTGTCCCTCGTCTCGCCGCTCGTCCTGCTGGTCGTCGTGCTCGTGCTGACGGTCCGGCTGCTCCGGTCCCGTCGGGACGGAGCCCCGGCGGCGGGCTGCGCTCTCGCGACGGCCACCGCCGCGTTCGCGGCCTCCTGCGCCTACGTCGGCGGTCGGCTGGCCGGGCCCGGACTGTCCTGGATCACGGACGAGAAGTGGTGCGGACTGCACGGCTTCACGGCCGCCGTCGTCGAGCGGACGAGCTTCCCGATGAGTGCGCACTGCGCGCCGGGCGGCGACGAACTCGTGCCGGTCTGGGTCAACCCGGTACTGGTCGGCGGCACCCTCGCGACCGTCCTCGCGCTCGCCGCCGGCCTCGCCGCGCACCTGCGCGTCCGGGCCCGCTCCGGGGCGCGGGGCCAGCAGTCCTGACCGCGCCGCCGGGCGCGGTGCCACCACTCCTGACCGCGCCGCCGGGCGCGGTGCCACCACTCCTGACCGCGCCGCCGGGCCGCCCCCGGCCGCCGCGACTGCCGACCCCGATGTAATGATCATGTCTATGAAGCACATCATCAGGGCGGTGGAAGCCCACGACTGGCCGAAGATCAAGCAGCTTCGACTGGACGCGCTGCGGGATCCGGCCGCGCCGATCGCCTTCCACGACAGCTACGAGCCGGCCGTCGCCAGGCCCGACGAGTTCTGGCAGGAGCGCGCGGCGGCCGCCGCCGAAGGCGTCGCGGCCCGGCAGTTCGTCGCGGAGACCCCCGACGGGAGCTGGCTCGGCACCGTGTCGGTCCTGGTGGAGCGGGCCGGGACGGCGACCCTCTTCGGCGAGGTCCCGGAGCAGGCGCAGACGCATCTCGTCGGCGTCTTCGTCCGCTCCGAGGCACGCGGCAGCGGTGTCGCGAAGGACCTCTTCGCGGCCGCCCTGGACTGGTCGTGGTCGCTCGCCGAGCCGAGGATCGAGCGGGTCCGGCTCTTCGTCCACGAGGCCAACGGCCGCGCCGAGGCGATGTACCGCAGGACGGGGTTCGAGCCCACCGGCCACACACTGCCCGCGCCCGGCGACGAGACCGCCCGGGAGATCGAGCTGGCCGTCCGGCGCGGCTGAGCCGCACCGCGCGCCGCGAGCGGGCCCGGTCGAGCCGGGCCGGCCCGCGTGCCTGCCGCCCACCGGGGAGCGGCCCCCCTACAGTGCAGCCATGAGCGACCGGGGCGGCCGTCCGGGCCGACGTACCGTACTGGCCCTCGGCGCGGGCGCGGCCCTCGCCGCCCGGCCGACCGCCGCACCGGCCCGGACCCGGACCGGGCCCGACTGGCCGGCCCTCGCCGCGGGCCTGGACGGCGTGCTGCTGCGCCCGGGCTCGGCCGACTACGAGAGCGCCCGGCTGCCGCGCAACCTGCGGTTCGCCCCCGCGGCCCGCCCGGAGGCGATCGCCCGCTGCGCGCACAGCGCCGACGTCGCCGAATGCCTCCGGTTCGCCCGCCGCTTCGGCATCCGGTTCGCGGTCCGCAGCGGCGGCCACTGCTACGCGGGCTGGTCCAGTGACACCCCGCTGGTGATCGACCTGGCCCGGCTGGACACCGTCCGGGTCGACGGGGACCAGGCCGAACTCGGCGCCGGCACACCCCTGATGACCGCCTACGCGGAACTCGCCCGGTACGGCGTCACCGTTCCCGCCGGTACCTGCCCCACCGTCGGCCTGGCCGGTCTGGCCCTCGGCGGCGGACACGGCGTCACCAGCCGGGCGTACGGCCTGACCTGCGACAGCCTGATCGAGGCGGAGGTCGTCCTGGCCGACGGACGGGTGCTGCGCTGCGACGCCGAGCGGGAACCGGAGCTGTTCTGGGCCCTGCGCGGCGCCGGGAACGGTAACTTCGGCGTGGTCACCGCGCTGCGCCTGCGCACCCACCCGGCGGTGGACTGCACCGTCTTCTCGTACTCCTGGGCCTGGCCGGACGCCGGCCGGGCGCTGGCCGAGTGGCAGCCCTGGGCCTTCACCGCCCCGGACCGGCTCTGGTCCAACTTCCACGTCTGGGCCCGCCCCGGCGGCGCCTCGGTGGACGCGGGCGGCGTGCTGCTCGGCGACTCGGCGGAGCTGGAGCAGCTCGTCGCCCCGCTGCTCGCCCGTACCGGCCCGACCACCTCCGCCGCCGTCACCACCCGGCCGTACCTCGACTCGATGCTCGCCTACACCGGCTGCCGCACGGTGGAGGCCTGTCTGCGGACCGGAAGCCAGGCCTTCGCCGCCGCCTCCCACTTCTTCGACGGCTTCCTCCCCGAGGCGGCGGTCGGCGCGCTGCGCGGCTTCGCCGACCGCCGGGACCCGGTGGCCGGTGCCGTCACGTTCACCGCGCTCGGCGGGGCCGTCAACCGCGTCCCGGCCGACGCCACGGCCTTCCGGCACCGGAACTCGACGCTGCTCGCCCAGTACTACGCCGGCTGGCCCGCCGACAGCCCGGCCGAGCCCCGGCTCCGCTGGGTGGCCGACGCCCACGCCACCCTGGCGCCCTACGCCAACGGCCACGCCTACCAGAACTACCGCGACCCCCGGCTCGCCGACTGGCGCACCGCCTACTACGGCGAGCACGTCCCCCGGCTGGAGCGGGTCAAGGCCGCCTACGACCCGGACCGGGCCTTCGACTTCCCCCAGGCCCTCTGACCGCTGCGCCGTGCCGGACCCGGCCGCCGGGCGCCGTGCCGGGCCCGGCGCCCGCGCCGCTCAGGGCCGCTCAGGCCACTCAGGGCCGCGACGGCTCCCCGGCGGCGACCGGCCGCACCGGGGCGGCGGCGCCGATGAGGACCACCAGCTCGTGGCCGCCGGGGTTGGTCTGCAGCGGCACCGTCTGCCAGTTGTTGGTGAGCCAGACATTGCCGGACGGGTCGATCTGGATCCCGGTGTTCCGGTCGAGTCCGTCGCTGGTGTACCCGGTGTCCGGCGGGGAGATGGGCTGACCGGTCCGGTGGCCGGGCGGGCAGGCCGACAGCCGGACGCCGCACAGTCGGGCGACCCGGTGCCCGCCGAAGTTCGCGACCCAGACGGTGTCGTCGCCGTCGACGGCGATGCCCCAGGGCAGGAAGAGACCGTCGTTGGTGAAGGGCCCGTCGGGGGTCGACCCGTCGGGGCGGATCAGGGTGACCGAGGCGCCCGGGTGCGGGACGGTGACGCCGGCGACCGCCTCGGCGGTGTCGGCGGGAGTCGTCCCCTCGCAGGGCAGCGGGACGATGCCGCTGTTGGAGACCCAGGCGTTGCCCTCGCTGTCGGTCGCGACGCCCAGCGGCCGGCGCAGACCCCCGCCGGTCACCGAGCGCTCCGGCGTACCGTCCGGCGAGAGCACCTGGACGCTGTCGCTGCCGTTGCCCGTCACCCAGGCCCGGCCCGCCGGGTCGACGGCGACACCGAAGGGCTTGTCCAGCGACTCCGTGGCGACGGCGTGTGCCCGGTCGGCCCGCCCGTCGGGGATCCGCGTCACGCTGCGCCCGCCGCAGTTGGCGATCCAGACGTTCCCGGCCCGGTCGGCGACGACGCCCTGCGGCTGGACGATGCCGCCCCCGCGCCAGCCGGTGTCGGGGGAGAGCGCCGTACCGTCACCGGCGAACTGCGAGACGCTGCGGTTGAACCGGTTCTCGTCCAGCTCGCAACCGGCGCCCTGGAAGCCGAAGTTGCCGACCCAGGCCTGTCCCTTCGGGTCCACCGTCACACCGAAGCCGGCCCCGTAGAGGCCGCCGCCCCGGAACGGCGCCCCGGGCGCGTCCTCGCCGGTGGGCGTGAACTTCAGCACGGCGCGGCCGCCGCAGACCGACTCCCGCGGGTCGGCGGCGAACCGGTAGTTGTTGGCGACCCAGGCGTTGCCCGCCGCGTCGAAGGCGATGTTGCCGGGCCCGTCGAGTTCGTGCCCGTTGCCGCTGTAGCGCAGGGCCACCGTCCAGGCGTCCGGCGCCGACGGCAGCGACGGCCGGTAGCGGGGGGCCGCGGCCGCGAGCGCGAAGAGCTCGGCGGCGTGCCGGCCGGGCGCGTGTGCGATGGCCACGGCGGCCTGGAAGGTGTCGCGGGGCTCCGGCTGTCCGGGCTCCCGGGTCAGGGCGAACAGCTCGGCGCAGGTCCGGCCGTCGACGCATCCCGCCAGAATGTCGGCCAGCGTGTTGAAGGCCGCCAGGGTGCTGGTCAGCGCGCCGTTCGGCGGCGTCGCGAGGACCTGCGCGACCTCCCCGGTGCCGACGTCGGCCAGGTTGTGCGAGATCGCGGCGGCGTTCCGCAGCCCCGGGTTCGTCCCCGCGATCGCGTGCCGGTCGGCGAACCGGGCCAGCGCGTACGCGGCCGCCACCGTCGTCCGTTCGTTGACGACCACCTGCGGCAGGGCCGGCCCGTTCCCGAGGACGGCCGCCAGCCGCACCGCCTCGCCCCGCCGTCCGGCCGCCCGCTCGGCCGGATCCGGGGCCGCGTCGGCGAACAGGTAGAGGACGGCGGTGGGATCGGCCGGGCGCTCGTACGAGAGCCGGAACGCCCCGTCCGGACCGCTGCGGGCCCTCGCCAGGAGTTGGGGTTCCGCGCCGGGTTCGTCGCCCGCCCGGTAGAGCGTCACCTCGGCCGCGCCGACGGGGGAGTCGCCGCTGCGCACCACCCCGCACTGGCCGGTCTCGTCCGGCCCGGGCGGGCCGCCGGCGGTTCGTGCCTGGGAGGGGACGGTGGCGAGGGAGGCGAGAATGGCGGCGAGAAGAAGGACGCCGCGGCGTCGGCGCATGGTGGCTCCGTTCCGTCATCGGTCGTGCGTGGCCCGGGGCGGGCCGCGGCCGACATACGTCCCGTGGTGGGCGGCGGCGTAAGCGCGACCGGCCACCGGCGTGGACCGGATGGCGCAGAGCTGGGGGACGGCTGAGCGGGGGGCCGGCGGAGCGGGGCCGGCGGGTCAGGCGAGGTGGACCTTGACACCGTGGTTGATGATGGCCTGCCGGTGGGCCTCGCTGAGGTCGGTGTCGGTGACGAGGTCGTGGATGTCCGTGAGCGGGCAGATCCGGGCGAAGGTGACCTTGCCGGTCTTGGTGCTGTCGGTGAGCACGATGGAGCGGGTGCTGTTGCGGAGGAAGGCGCGGTCGGTCTGGGCCTCCATCTCGTCGTGGGTGGTGCAGCCCTCCTCGGGGGTGAGGCCGTCGACGCCGATGAAGGCCATGTCGAGGTGGTAGTGGGAGAGCATGCGGTCGGCGGCGGGGCCGACGAGTTCGTAGCTGGCGGTGCGGGCGATGCCGCCGATGACGACGAGGTGGATGTCGGGGCGGACGATGAGGTCGGCGGCGATGTTGACCGCGTTGGTGACGATGGTGAGGCCGCTGCGGTCGGCGAGGGCGCGGGCGAGTTCGCTGGTGGTGGTGCCGCCGCTGAGGCCCACCACCGCGCCGTCCGGCACGAGCTCGGCCGCCGCCCTGGCGATCCGGCGCTTCTCCTCCCGCTGCTTGTCACTGCGGTGGCGCAGCGGCAGTTCGAGGTTGACCGAGCCGGTGACCGCGCCGCCCCGGGTGCGGTGCAGCAGCCCCTGCTCGTGGAGTTCCTGGAGATCGCGGCGGATGGTCGCGGTCGAGACGTCCAGGAGCTCGGCGAGCGCGTGCACGTCGGCACTCCCCACCTCGGTGACGTGGGAGAGGATCCGGGTGGTGCGATCAGCTTTGAGCATGGCGGGAGTCTAGCCCTGGTGGACGGCCGACTCGCTTGGGTACCGACGGCGCAGATCGTCGGGCAGACTGGCGGCACACCGAGACGGGAGTTCAAAGATGATCGTGCTAGTCGTCAATCAAGCAGTTTCACTCAGTCATGGGGGAGTGCGTCCGACCCCGGTGGCGGTGACGGCGTGAGAGCCGCGCGCATCGAATCGGCGGCCCGGCCCGCGGGCATCGCGCTGGCCGGTGCCCGGCTGGTGCTGCCGGGCGGTGTCGTCGAGGGCGACCGGCTCGCGGTCGAGGGCGGGCGGATCGCCGGCCTCGGCGGTACGGCCGTGCCCGGCGACCTGGACCTGACCGGGTACACCGTCGTGCCCGGCTTCGTCGACCTGCACGTCCACGGCGGCGGTGGCGCCTCCTACGCCTCCGGGATCGCCGAGGAGGCCCTGCGGGCCGCCCGGACCCACCT
>NZ_JBHYYB010000197.1:0-6583 GCF_042752535.1 Kitasatospora sp. NPDC059327
TCCAGTTCTCCCTCCGGGGTGTAGCCGAGCTTGTCGGCGATCCGTTCCCACGAGGTTCCCCTGGCCACCTCGGCGGTCAACGCCCACGTGGTGAGCCGATCGGTGCGGTACTGGATCTGCCGCGTCGCGGCCGCGTAGTCCCCGGCCTCGGCGGGGTCGTGAGCGAGGAGCAGAACCAGTTGGGTCACCTCCTCCGCCAGCCCCTTGGCTTCGGAGGCGAGCTGCAGCCGCGCCCGGTCGGAGGCGCTGAACGCGCCCATCGGGAGCTCGTAGACGCCCTTCCAGTCATCGGCGGTCGTGTCAGTGACGGTGTCGTTGCTCATGCCGGGTGAACACCACAAGCGGACCAGAGGTCACGCGCCCGGCGACCCGGCCCGCGGGCACCAGCCGGTACTCCAAGGCGTTTGACCGGGTCGCCGGGAACACCTCGATGGTCGCCCCGGACACCCTGACACTCCCTGCCGCGCGCCTTGATGCCCCAGGGCCACGGCCATCAAGGCGCGCGCCTCCCCGACGGCCTGGCGGCCGGCCGCGGGGCGTCTCCAAGGTGAGCGGGCCGGCCTTCCAAGGCTTCCGGGGAGGCTTCCAAGGTGAGCCCGGCACCGTCTCCAAGGCTCCCGACCGAAACCTTGGAAGCACACCCCGCACGCCTCGACGGCCGGCCCGATACTCCTTGACGGCCCATCAAGGGAACGCGCGTTCCCGCACGTCAAAGCATTGGTGAACGCGCGCTCACCAAGGTTGGACGGCCCCGCGGTGGTGTTGGCGGACCTGGCCGGGTGGACCCGGGCCCCGGTCCTGTTCTACGTCCGCAAGGCCGGCCGGGCGCTGGCCTGGATCGAGCACGGCGCGCCCCGTCTGGACGGCTGGGCCCTGGTGGTCGAGGGCCGCTTCGTCGCCGACCCCGCCGACCGGAGCCGCCCGCTGGTCACCAGCACCGCCGAGCTGGCCGTCCTGCTGGTGCGCCAGGCCCTGGAAGAGGGACTGATCGACGCCGACGCCGCGCCGGTCCTCGGCTGACCGGCCGTGCATCTTGTGAGGCGTCTTGTCGGACACCGTGTCGGACACCTTGTGGAGCGCCTACTCGGGTGTCTTGTGAGCACCTGATGATTCGCCCCGGCTCGGTATCGCGGCAGGTCAGAGTCCATGTGGGGCGGGCCGGAAATGCCGACAACCCCTTGTCCTTCTCCTTGGTCTTGGTGGGTGTGGTCGGTTGGTCGGTTCGGGGTTCGCGCCTGCGGCGGGCCGTCGGTCTTTTCGCGGCCTGCGGAGCCGTCCGCGGCCTGCGGGGCCGGCCGACGGTCCGTTGACCGGCCGCGCCGGGTTCCACGTAGGTACCACCGCAGGCGCTCCCGCACGTACCACCGCAGGCGCTGGCGCAGGTACCACCGTAGGTACCACGGCCCTTCCCACGCCGATCCGACGTTTCCCCAGCTCAGAGCCGGTTTCCGGCGCAACGGAAATTCGGACAACCCCCTCTGCCTGTCCCTCTCCCCGGTTGCTGGTGGTGTGGTGGGTGCGGTTTGGGTGACGGTCCGGACGGCGGGGGCTCTCACCCTGCCGGGGGCTGTCGGCTTGTGGCGCGTCCGGCGGTGCCGGCCGCGTCGTCCAGGCCGCCACCGGCCCGGAGCGGACTCGTTGAACGCCCCGTGAGCAACCCGTCGTCCGCCCGACGCGCCCTCGGCCCCGGCGCCGCCCGCGCCCTCGGCCCCCAGCGCCCCACAGGCCGCCCACAGCCGCCCTGGGCAGGCCCAGCCGCCGTCCCGGACCCACCGACCCGCCCGGGCGCCCCACAGCCCGCCCAGCGCCCCGCCGAGCAAGCCGTCGACGCCATCGCCGCACTGCGCCACGTCCGCGCCCCGGCCGCCGTCCTGGAAGCCGCCCTGCACCTCGCCCAAGCCCTCCTGGAACAGCCCGGTACCGACCCGCTCCTCCTGGAGGCCGCCGAGGGCCTGGCCGCCGTCATCCCCCAGTACCTCCCCGCCGCCCGCACCCCACCTCCGCCACCACCGCCCGCCCGGCTGCGCACCGTCCCGTCTCCGACGACCGGCGGGACCGGCACCCTGGCGGGCTGAAAGCCGGCGTGCCGAAGACCCGCGCCGGGTACTGTCCGACCAGCACCGCCCGGCCGCCCAGGCAGCTCGGCGGGGACCGGTGAGAATCGCCCCGCGACCCGTTGTCCCGGGCCCGGATCGCTCCGGCGGCACGCTTCCAGTACCGCTTCCGATACCGCTTCCGGTCACCCCTCACCTTGATGGGGCATCAACGCAGGTCAGACCCCCTGTCCAGACCGTCCGGAAACGCCGACGACCCTTCTGTCGCCTGGCGCGGCTCCTTCAGGGTCTCGCTCCGGGCCACTCGGGCCCTTCGCCCAACCCCCGGGCTGTCCCCCCGCCCCCAGGGGCGCAGCCCGGTGCTCGCGCCGCGGCCGGGCAGCTCGGCGTTCCGGTGAGTGCGGGCGGCCGGGTCGGCGGGTCGGCGGTGGCCGGGGCGGCGGGCGGGCCCGGTCGGTGGCGGCCGCGGTGGGCGTGATCGACTTGTCGGCGGCGTGCGGTATGCAGAGCAGCCAGCCACCGCACCGCAGACCAGCGAGGGGGAGCGCCGTGAGCCACCGTCAGCCCGCCCCGGGCACACCCGACGACCCGCCCGGCCCAGCCCCGGCCGCTGCACCGCGCAAGCGCGTTCGCAGGGCGTCCAAGACCAACCCGGGCGGTTCCAACAACAAGGTGCGCGCCGACGTTCAGCGCGCCATCGCCGTCTTGAAGATCGTCACAGCGCACCAGCTCTGGCGACTGCTGCGCCCCAACGCCCTGGAGAACAAGTTCGCCCGCGCCGCGCTGAACGATCTGGAGAAGAAGCGGATCACCGTCAAGCACGGCACCGGCGAGGACGGCCGGGACATCTGGGGGATGACCACCGCCGGGCGCGACGCCGCGAAGGCGCTGTTCCCTGACGGCCGGGACATGGGCGGTATCGCCCGCAAGGCCGGCGCCAGCTCCGCCGCCGGGCACGCCCTGGCCGTCAGCGAGACCATCATCAGCTTCGTGGTCGGCGGCACCGGCCCCAACATCCCGGACAAGCAGGTCAACGGCGACCGCACCGCCCCCGGCGTCAGCCCCGGCTTCGGCCGGATCGACCAGTGGGCCACCGAGATCGAACACCTCACCCCACACAAGCCCACCGTCCGCACCGACGCCGTCCTCCAAGCCCCGGACCACCGCATCCCGGTGCTCCTGGTGGAAGTCGACCTCGACAACGAGTCCAACCCGCGCGTGGCCAAGAAGCTCGACGACTACCGCGGCTTCTTCGAGCACACCCACTCGCTGCCCAACCCGTACCCGCGCGGCTCCATCGGCTACCTGGAGTGGGGCCGCCGCCCAGAGCAGCGCGAGCAGCACTGGCGCCGCACCTACCCCGACACCGGCCGCCCCGGCTACCCGCCCGTGGCCCTTGCCCTCGGCCACCTCGGCGAGCGCGCCATGCGCCAGCGCGTCCAGGCCCTCACCAAGATGACCCGCAGCCACTGGCAAGGCCAGCACCTCGGCGATGGCTTCTACGACCGCACCGAAGCGATCCCGATCCTGTTCACCAGCCTGGAGATGCTGATCGAACGCGGCCCCCTGGCCCCGATCTGGCGCCGCGCCGGCCGCGACGGCCCCCTCCAGCCCCTCCACGCCGCCCTCGACGACCACGACGGACCCGAGGCGTACGCCGAGCACCAGAACGCCCAGCGCGCCCAGGCCACCGCTGACGCTGAGGCCGCCGAACGCCGCCGCCAGCAACGCGAACTCCTCGCCACCGCCTGCCCTCACTGCAACCGCACCGCCGACAAGTACAAGAACCCCCGCTACGCCTCCGACGGCGAGCGCCTCTGCCACTTCTGCCAGCAGAAAGCCGACCAGGCCGCGCAGGCCGAAGCGGCCCAACAGATCACCCAAGCCGCCCAGGCCCACATCGAACGCGCCCAGACCGCCCAGAACGCCACGCTGCGACGCACCCTCTTCGGCCCTCGAAAGCCGAAGAAGGAAACCCAGGACAAGAAGAGCTGAATCGATCGGCCGGATCGAACGCAAGACCGAATAAAGGGCATCGTGACCACCCCGGACACGGTGCCCTTTGCACATTCCGAAGCGAGCCTGATAAAACAGCCTCCCTGATGAAGTCGAAAGGAAGACCATTGAAAGGCTATTTCAACACTCGTGAGACGGTCCGCCGCAAAGCCACCGGAATGACCATGGGACAGATCACCGAAGAAACACAGGAAGCCGCCCAATACGAACGCCACCGGTCACGCGTCTGTGACAACAACGAGGACCTGGCCGCCATCAAAGGCGCCATTGCACAACACAAGGAATGGCGCCGCATCGGCTACGTCATGGCCGAGGAGGGCCTCACCACCTACGACCCCGACCGCGACCCGACCGTCCAGCGCTGGCGCCGGGAGGAGCACGCCCGCCAACTCGCCGAAACCGCCGCCCAGGCCCAGGCCGCCGAGCACGCCGCCACCCAGCAGCAGACCCACCGCGCCACCGACCCCAAGGCCGACACTGTCCTCACCGCCCTCGCCCGCGCCGGCCTCCACAACCTCACCGAGACCGACCACCAGGCCGCCGCCGCCCTCGCCCAGCTCGACCACACCACCATCGCCCAACTCACCCACTGGCTGGAACGCACCCGCGAAACCGCGCTGCGCCTGGCCTCCCCCGCCGCGCCGGTGTACCGGCGTCCACGGCGCGCCGCGTGGCCGGAGCGTACGTAAGAAGCCCCGGTGCGGCCCCCGGACGGCTTGACAGGACCGAGAGTGAAACCCCCGATGGCATGCCAAACGGTATACCCCTGGGTATCCTGGATGGTATGACGCTGACGACGATAAAGGTGCAGGCCGAGGTGCGTGACGAGCTCGCGCGTCTGGCGGCCGACGAACTCGGCGGGGTGACGCTGAACGGCGCCCTGGAGCACCTGCTCACCGAGCACCGCAAGGCCCAGATCCTGGCCGCCTACGCCCGGCTGGAGGCCGACCCGCGAGCCTGGGCCGACTACCAGGGCGAACTGACCGAGTGGGACGCCACCGCCGGCGACGGCCTGGCCGGTGAGGCGTGAGCCGCAAGTCCGCCCCCTGGCAGGTCTGGATGGCCGACCTCTCCCCGGTCATCGGCTCCGAGCAGGCCGGCCGACGCCCCGTCGTGGTCGTCTCCAGCCCCCTGTTCGCCGCCTTCCCCACCGCCATGGCCATCGTGGTCCCCCTCACCACCCAGGACCGTGGCCTGCCCCACCACGTCCCCGTCTCCTCCCCCCGCTCCGGCCTCGACCGCCCCAGCTGGGCCCGTACCGACGACGTCCGCACCATCTCCGAGCAGCGCCTCATCGGCAGCCGGCCGCTCGGCACCGTCACCGACAAGGAAGCCGACGAGATCCGCACCTACCTGCGGATGATGATCGACATCTGACCCGACCCGCACCCCGCCTCGGCCCCGGCACGATCCGAAGCGAGCGCCCCCGGGCGAGCGGGTGACGTGCGGCCCGCCCCGCGGCATGCCGCCCAAGAGCCGACCCACGCCCACGTACCGTCGCCCACGTGGGCACGTGGGCACGAGCCCACCCCCGGTCCGGCCGGAACCATTTCCCGGGCGGACCGGGCCACTCACCAGGCCCGCTCTCCCGGACAGACCTCGGCCAGCTGCTCCAACAGGTAGGCCGTCACCTGACCGGCGCTACCGGCCAGCACCCAGACGTAGACGGCGGTGCGCGCCCCCACATCGACGCTCCGCAGGACGAACCCGTCCACCAGGCCGCCCACGCCCTCACGCTCCCGGGCCACGACCTGCCGAGGCCGGCCCACCTCCTCGACCACGACCTCGACGTCTTCGAGATCCGGGCAGTCGAGGAACCGACACACCCACGCCCGCCGCTCCGTCCGCATGTCTCCATCTTCCCGACACCCCGGCCACCGCTCACCGACGACGCGGGGCCAGCGGGCACCTGACGGGGGCCCGCGTCGTCGGTGCCGACCGGCCCCCGAAGCAGCGCGCCCGCCCACCACCAGCGACGGGAATTGCTGACATCCGAATTATGAAACACCCGTCACCCTTACTGGAAGAACCGAAGGCTCGATTTCTGGAAAGCCCGACTGGTAGACTCGGATAGCAAATAGCGGCACCTTTCGGAATCGCCGAAGTTGTCGAATCCGACCGTCCCGGACACCCCGTCCACGGCGGGATCACCTGACGACTCAAGTTTGATACATCGGCAAGGATGGTCACCCCGGTGATGCCACTCGCCCGAGCGTCGGGACCGTCCCATGATCATCGGTCTAGACCACGCCAGCAGGCGTGAAGCCGACCCGCACGCGCCCCCGAACGGACACCCTCCTCTCAGTCTGCCTGTCTTGACTTCAGCCATGACCCCAGTTCAGCTGCCTGAACTGGGGTCAGCCCACCGGCATCATGGAGCGGAGCGGAGTGATGCCCGGCCCGAGCGGAGCCGGGCCGGCCTGACCGAAGGTCAGGCAACGGACACGCGGAGCGGGTCCGCCCACCCGCCGGAGGCGGGTGGCGAAACGGAGGGCCGAAGGCCTGGAGGGACC
>NZ_JBHYYB010000198.1:0-6139 GCF_042752535.1 Kitasatospora sp. NPDC059327
TGTGACTGAGTGCTTCACTTGGCGGCTTGAGCGTTGGCTGGGCAGGGTATCGCCAGAGTTGGGCCTATGGGCCTGGTTTGGGTGATTTCGCCCGCTCGCCAAGGACGTGCGGTGTCCTGGGTGTCGTGGACGGCGTACAGGGTGAGAGCGCGGGTACGGGACCGGTCTGGTCGCATACCTGCTCGCTGGACGATCTTCTGATTCCGTACGAGATTCCTGCCCAGGCGGTTGAGCGCCTGGATCTGGGCCCGACGTGGTCCAGGTCGTGGACGGCGACGTGGAAGGTGGGGAAGGCCGAGGTCGTCAGCCCGGTACGGGCTCTGGGCGAGGTGCCGGCGATGGCGTCAGCGCCGGTGCGGCGCTTCGCCTGGCGGACCGGCCAGCGGCACCGTCCCGGGCTGGAGTGCCTTGTCTCCACCGGTCGGCAGCACGGCTTCGAGAGCCTGGCCGAGAGGTGGCTGCTGCTGGTTCTGGACTTCGTGGGCGGGTTCGACGAGGTGCTGGCCCAGCCGTTCCGGTTGCGTTTCACCTGGTCGGAGGGGAAGGGCGCGCACATCCCGGACTTCCTCCTGCTGGCCGCGGGCGCGTCGTGGCTGCTGGACGTGCGCCCGGCGGGCCTGATCGCGGAAGAGGACGAGGTGCGGTTCGCGGCAGCCGCCAAGGCGGCGGCTGCCGCGGGCTGGCGCTATGCCGTGGTGACCGGCTGGCGGGGCCAGGTGCTCGCGGGGATTGACGCTCTGTCGGTACGGCGGCGGCCGATGACCGACCCGCTCGGGCTGGAGAGACAACTGCTGGCCGCGGTCCGTCAGCATCCCCTGAGCTTTGGCGAGCTGGTGGGCCGGACGCGGGTGCCGGCGGTCGCGCGGACGCACGCGGTGCGGCTGCTCTGGCAGCGACGGCTGGCGGTAGATCTGGCCCAACCACTCGGGGACGGAACCTGGATCTACCCGGTGGGGACGGTGTGATGGACGGCGAGCGGCAGCCGACGCGGTTCGAGGACCTGCCACGCGAGGACCAGCAGCGTCTCCTCTCGCGGGTTGCTCATCTGCTGGAGGCCGAGACCGGCTTCCGCGGCGGCAGCCAGCACTGGGCTCAAGAGGGAGAACCACGGCCCGAGTTCGACCCGGACACGACGACGTTGACCCAGCGCCGGCTGGCGAAGGTGGCCGAGTTGAAGGCCCTGCATCTGGACGACGCACGCCAGTTAGGGCTCGGGAAGGTCAGCGAGCGGACGATGGAACGCTGGTCGGCGGCCTGGCACGAGCACGGGATCATGGGCCTGGCCGACAGACGCCTGACACCGGTGCTGCGCGGACACCGCTCGATCAGCCCGCAGATCTCCGAGGCGATCCACGCGGTCCACGCGGAGTGCCTGCACCGCTCCCGGGTCGGCATGAAGACCAAGGAGCGGATGATCCACCAGTTCGTCCGGGAGAAGCACGGCGAGACAGCGGTGGCGTCGATCCCGCACTACACGACGCTGTCGAAGGTCTGGAAGGAGTGGTTCGGCCCCGAGGGCGGGCGCCAGCGCTACCTGCGGTCGGCGGCCGCGGTGGAGACCGGCGCGTCCCGGGTGACGATCACCCGGCCGGGACAGGTGCTGGTGCTGGACACCACCCCGTTCCCGGTGAAACTGTGCGACGACGTCTTCGGGGAGCCGATCACCGCAGACCTCACCCTCGGGCTCGACGCCTTCACCCACTCCCTGGCCGCGTTCCGGCTCACCCCGGGCTCGGACTCCTCGATCGAGGTGGCGATGCTGCTGCGGGACGTGATGCTCCCGCTGCCGATGCGCCCGGACTGGACACCGGACATGGCCTGGCACTACCCGGGGGTTCCCGCCGCCCTGGTCGCCGAGTTCGCCGGCCACCCGGTCGCCGGGCGCCCCTTCTTCGCGCCGGAGACGGTGACCAGCGACCACGGAAGCGTCTACAAGAACCACCACATGGTCCAGGTCGCCCGCACCCTCGGCGTCGTGGTCCTGCCCGCCCGCGCGATGCGCCCTCAGGACAAAGCCGCCTGCGAACGGGCGTTCTCGGGGATCCAGTCGCTGCTGCTGGAACTGCTGCTCGGCTACCGCGGCCGTGACACCGCCGACCGCGGCGCCGACCCGGAAGGCGACGCCACCTGGACGGTCCAGGAGATGGAGCACCTGCTGGCGACCTGGATCGTGAAGGTCTGGCAGAACCGGCGCCTCGACCAGTACGCGCCGACCTGGGATCCGGGCGGGCGCCACAGCCCGAACACCCTGTTCGCCGCCGCAGCCGCCCGGGACGGCATCGCCCTGCAGATCCCCGACGCGAACCTCTACCACCACCTCCTCCCGGCCCACTACGTGAAGCTCCACGGACGGCGCGGGGTCAAGATCGGCGGACTCTGGTACGGCGCCGACCACCCCAGCCTCGCTGGCCTCGGCGCCTCCCCGCGAGGGGGACGCCACCACGGCAAGTGGGTGGTCAACCGCGATCCGCGCGACTGCCGGCAGGTCTACTTCGAGCGTGGCGGCAACTGGCACACGCTGCCCTGGAACGGGTTGTCGGCCGGCGGGGATGTTCCCGCGTTTGGTGACGCGCGGGTGCAGCAGGTCCTGCGCGAGGCGGCCCGCGCCGGCCTCAAACCGCGCGAGGACAACGAACTCCTGCCGGTGCTGCTGGACCTGATCTCCGCTCACACTCCGGTCACCGCTTGGCCGACCCAGACGACGAAGGCCGAGCGGACCGAGCGGGCCCGGGAGCTGACCCGGGCCCGGGCCGCCGAGCGCGACCGCAACGGGCCAAGCGCCGTCCGCTCGCTGCCGGCCGCGCCGCGCCCGGTCGAGTTGGTCCGGCAGAACCGGCAGGCGGTCGACGGCGAGCGCCGCCGACGGCGGGAGGCCGCGGTCCCCGAACTGCCCGCGCCGCCGGCGCTTCTCGGCGACGACCTGCGCCGCCACAGCCTGTTCGCGCTGCCCGGCGCCGACGACACCGACGAGGGCGAAGCGGTCGAAGGAGGAGCGGGATGACCGCCAGCGAGACCGTGCCGTTCGTCCTGCCCGGCCCGATCCCGGCCCGCGAGACCCTGGTCGGCTGGCAGCAATGGCGTCTGACCCGCCACTCGTTCACCCCGGCGCCCGTGATCGACCTGGCCGCCTGGAGGCTGCTGAGCCCGCGCAAGAGGACGCTCCACGATCTGCACCGCGCCGCGACCCACGCGAACCTTCCCCTGCTGGCCACCCCGATGAGCCGGGCGGTCGAGAAGCTCCTCAACGGCCGCATCGAGAGCAACGCGCTCAAGTTCAAGCCCTCCACCCGCGCCGGGGTGATGGTCTCCGGCGGCGGCTACCAGGGCAAGACCGAGAGCGCCTGCGAGGTCGCCGCCGCGTTCGAGGACCGCTGGCTCGCCCTGCACCAGCACCTCAATCCCGACGCCGCCCCCGGCTTCCGGGACCTGCACGTCCCCGTCGCCTACATCCAGACCCCGGTGACCGCGAAACCGAAGAGCACCTGCAAGGCCATCCTGAACTTCTACAACTCTCCCGTCAGCACGCGCATGGACCTGCCCGAACTGATCCACCAGGTCTCCGCCTCCCTGCGCGACCACGGCACGAAGGTGCTGATCCTGGACGACATCACCCGCCTGCGCATGCACCGCGCGGACGACCAGGACACCCTCGACCTGATCCGGGCCTTCATGAGCATGCACGTCACCCTGGTCCTGATCGGCGTCGACATCCCCGGCTCCGGGCTGCTGCGCGAAGGCCGCCACGATCCGGCCACCGGCCAGTGGCACCTGCCCGCCTCCCGGCACGCCAAGGTCCACGGCCTGGAACCGACCCAGACCGAGCGACGCTTCGACCTGGTCGAGCTCGACCGCTTCCGCTACGACACCACCGAGCAGATCAGCGCCTGGATCCGGCACCTGCGCGGAGTCCAGAACAGCCTGCGGCTGCTCGACGCACCCGAGGACATGCTCACCGCCGGAACCATGCCCGAATACCTGTTCCAGCGCACGAACGGAGTCGTCGGCCTGCTGGAACGGCTCGTCGAGGACGGCTGCCGCGAGGCCGTCGACACCGGCCTGGAACGGCTGACCGAAGACCTCTTCGACAGCCTGTCGATCGACCTGAGCCACGCTCAGCACCGCGACCCGGCAGCCGGCGAAGTCCCCGCCGTCCCCGCGAAACGAACCACTCGGCGAGGCCGCAACACCGTCTTCGACGACCGCGGCCCCGCCGCAGGAGGCGCCCGATGAGCCGGACCCCGAACAGCAGCCCGCCCCGCCTCCCGGCCTCCGCTCCGCTGCCCCGCAGCCTGGATCCCCTCGACGACGAGTCCATGAGCGGCTACGTGCTCCGCCTTGCCCACCGCCTGGGCGTCCCACCCGACCGCGTCATCCGCCGCACCGGCCTGGCCGAGATCCAGGACAACACCCAGGCCCTGGCCAAGGCCGTCCGGTCGACGGTCCTACCCCCGGCCATGGCTGCCGAGTTCGCCACCGCGACCAGGCTCACCCGCGCCGAGGTCACCGCCCTGACCCTGGCCGGCTGGGCCCCCTACTACCCGCCGATCGCCTACGTCCTGGACCCGCTCCGGCACGGCCGCCGCCCACCCCACATGGACGGGCTGTTCGCCGCCTCCGTCCGCTACTGCCCGGCCTGCCTGGCCGGCGACGGCACTCCCGTCCAAAACCAGCACGGCGGCCCCTGGCAACGCGCTTGGCGACTCCCCGTCTCCTTCGCATGCCTACGGCACCAGCGGTTCCTCGAACACCTATGCCCCGACTGCCAGCGGCCCTTCATCGGCCGATCGAGCCACCTGGTCGCCCTGCCCAGCATCGGCGGGCTGCACCCCGCCCAATGCCGCCAGCGCATGCCCGGCTTCACCCGCACACCCCGCACCCGCGAGAACATCTGCCCGGGCCGGCTCGACCGCGTCCCGCCCCAGCCGCAGGACCATCCCGGTCCGGAACTCCTCGCGCTTCAGGACAAGATCCTCTCGATGCTCGCGCCACAACGCTCCGCAGTCACATCGAGCCAGTACTTCACCGAACTGCAGCTCGTCACCGCGCTGGTCATCATCACCTGGCCCAAGGCCCGCCCCGACACACCGACCGCGGCGACCGAGGCCGCCGACCGATACATCGCCGAGAACCACGGCCCCGGCGAGAAGCAGTACTCCAACGCCCTGCCCACCGACGCCCGCGCCAGCGCCGCCTTCCTCCATGCCGCCGACAACATCCTGACCGCGAACGACCTCCGCGCCGCGATGCTTCCCCTGGCACCGGTGGAGAACCGCACCCGCACCGGAATCGTCCCCACCCGCCACCAGAGCTGGGACCACGCGTTCAAGCGACAACGCCCATCGTGCTCCTGGCGCTTCCTCGCCGTCGCCGAGACCCTCGTCCCCACCTACCGCCGCACCGGGCCGGGCGGCCGACGGATCCCCCTGAGCCAGGTCGGCTACCGGCCGGAACACATCCCGGCGTTCCTCCCCCAGGACTGGGCCGACCGGCACCTGGGCGCCTTCACCGGCGTCAGCAGCCTCATCCTGCGTCGCAACGCGGCCACCCACCTCGTCCGACGCGCTCGCGGCGGCAGCCTGCATGATGCAGCCCAGTTCCTGGGCATCAAAGTCGGCGAGCACGGCGTCGGGTTCGGCACCAAGCTCGGCAAATGGGCCCGCGCCCAGGACAACCTCCACGCCTTCGAACTCGCCCTGGACGCCATCGCCGCCAACCTCGAAGCCTCGCCCCGGATCGACTACCAGCGCCGCCGCCACTGCCTCGCCCGCTGGACGCTGACACCCGCGACCTGGAACCACATGGTCGCCCAGCTGCAGAAACAGCCCGGAAACCGGGCCATCACCGACGACCGGAAGCGGCTCGCCGTCTCCGCCTACATCTGGGCCCGCGTCACCCAGGGCGAGTACTTCTTCTCCCCCTGCCCCTCGCACACCGCGACCGACCCGGAAGCCCTCCGCCTCTGGAAGTACCACCGCCGATTCACCTGCACCTGGCTCAGGCAGACGGACGACCACCCCCACTACCGCGAGTTGAAGGTCCTACTCGACGACCACGCCGACCGACTCGCTGCCGTCATCGACAGCAAGCGCTCAACTCGCCAAGTCAACCGCTCATCCGCCAAGTGAAGCGCTCAGTCACA
>NZ_JBHYYB010000199.1:0-5994 GCF_042752535.1 Kitasatospora sp. NPDC059327
ACAACAACGTCGCGCGCCTGATGTCCACCGCGCAGGAGCACTACGCCTTCGACGACTCCGACACCTGGACCCTCTTCCACTCCTACGCCTTCGACTTCTCGGTGTGGGAGATCTGGGGCCCACTGCTGTACGGCGGCCGCCTGGTCGTCGTCCCGGATCAGGCGGCCCGGAGCCCGGAGGAGCTCCTCGACCTCCTGGTCGAGGAGCGGGTGACCGTCCTCAACCAGACCCCCACCGCGTTCCGGTCGCTCGTGGCGGCCGTCCGCGACGGTGACCCGCGCATGGCGCGACTCGTCTTGCGGGCAGTCATCTTCGGCGGTGAGAAGCTCGACATGTCGGACCTGCGGTTGTGGGTGGATGGCCTGGGCCTGGAACGCCCGGTACTCGTGAACATGTATGGGATCACCGAGACCACCGTCCACAATACTTACCACCGGCTGACCGACGCCGACTTCTTCCCCGGCGCCGGCAGCCGCATCGGTGGCCCCCTCGCGGACCTGACCGTCCGCCTGCTGGACGCCAACGGCGAACCCGTACCCGTCGGCGTGCCCGGGGAGATCCACGTCTCCGGCCCGGGCCTGGCCCGCGGCTACCTCAACCGCCCCGGCCTGACCGCCCGGCGCTTCATCCCCGACCCGTTCGGTGTGCCGGGTGAGCGGATGTATCGCAGTGGTGACCTGGCCAGGCTGCTGGTGGACGGGACACTGGAGGTGCTGGGTCGGATCGACGAGCAGGTCAAGATCCGCGGCTACCGCATCGAACTCGGTGAGATCCAGGCGGCGTTGGCGGTGCTCGACGGCATTCGCGAGGCGGTGGTCGTCGTGCGTGAGGACGTTCCGGGGGAGAAGCGTCTGACCGCGTACTGCGTCACCGTCGACGAGTCGATCGAGCTGGACCTCGCCCAAGTGCGGGAACGGCTGCGGCAGGTTCTGCCCGAGTACATGGTGCCGGCGGCCTTCGTGGTGCTGGACCGTGTGCCGGTGACGGCGAACGGGAAGCTGGACAAGCACGCCCTGCCCGCCCCCGACCAGGACTCCTACGCCCACACCGCCTACGTCGGCCCGCGCACCGAGGCGGAGGAACGGATCGCCGCGATCTGGGCCGAGGTCCTCGACGCCGATCGCGTCGGTGTCCAGGACAGCTTCTTCGATCTCGGCGGCGACTCGATCCGGGCGATCACGCTGGTCGGTGCCCTGCGCAACGCCGGCTTCCCGGCGAGCATCGAGCAGGTCTTCCAGCAGCGCACGATCGCCAACCTCAGCACCGTCCTCGCCGGTCGGCAGGCTTCCGGTCCGGTGGCCGAGACGGGTGTGGCGCCGTTCGCGTTGATCAGCGCGGAGGACCGTGCGAAGCTGCCCACCGACGTGGTGGACGCCTACCCGCTGTCACAGGTGCAGGCGGGTATGGTCGTGGAGACGCTGGTGGAGGCGGGCCGGGCCGCCTACCAAGGGTTCGTCGCGCACCGGGTGCGGGACGGGCGCCCGTTCTCGGCGGAGGCGCTGCGGCAGGCGGTCGACCTGGTCGCCTCCCGGCACGAGGTGCTGCGGACCTCGATCCACCTGGGCGGCTACTCGCAGCCGTTGCAGCTGGTCCACGCGGAGGTGAGCGTGCCGGTGGACGTGCACGACCTGCACGACTTCGAAGAGGCCGAGCGGACTCGGGCGCTGACGGAATTCCTGGCCGCGGACAGTGCGCGTCCGTTCGATCCGGAGACTGCGCCGCTGCTGCGGGTCTCCGCGCACCTGGAGGGCACGGACAGCTGGCGCCTGGCCGTCTCCCAGCACCACGCGGTCACCGAGGGCTGGAGCTACCACTCTCTGATCATGGAACTGGTCAGGACCTATCTGAACCTGCGCGAGGGCCGGTCGCCCGAGACGCCCGAACCGGTCGCCGTGCGGTACGCGGACTTCGTCGCGGCCGAGCTGGACGCGCTGGCCTCGCCCGTGCACCGTGGGTACTGGCAACGGGTGGTCGACGACTACTCGTCGCTGGTCCTGCCCGAGGGCTGGCAGGGCCCGGCCGAGGAGGAGGCCGAGCGGTACAACCTGCGGGTGTCCGTCGACGACCTCCAGGACGGCCTGCGCGCCCTGGCCCGCTCCACCGGTGCATCGCTGAAGAGTGTGATGATGACAGCCCACACGAAGGTGATGAGCCAGCTCACCGACCAGACGAGCTTCCACACCGGTCTGGTCTACGACGTGCGCATGGAGGCCGTCGGCGGCGACCGGGTGCTGGGCATGTACCTCAACACCCTGCCCTTCCCGGTCGACCCGATGACCGGCACCTGGAGCGACCTGGTACGGCGCACCTTCGAGCGTGAGATCGAGCTGTTCGAGCACCGGCGCTTCCCGCTGCCGGAGATCCAGCGCATGGCCGGCGCCGGCCGTCTGCTGGACATCGTGTTCAACTACCAGGACTTCCACCAGATCGACACCGGCATTGTCGAAAAGAACGCCGGATTCGGCACCGGCAGTACCGATTTCGGCCTGGGCGTCATCGTCTCGCCCTCCTCGGTGAGTCTGCAGGCAAGCTCCCACACCCTCGCTCCCGAGCACGCCCAACGAATTGCCGACATGTACCGGGCCGTCCTCGAAGCGATGGCCAACCATCCCGACCACCCCGCCCACACCGCCCACCTCCCCGCGAGGGAGAAGGAGTTGGCGCTGTCCGAATGGATGGGCGAGGTTCGCGAGGCGAGCTCCGGGAGCCTGATGGAGCTGTTCGAAGCGCAGGTCGCCGCCAGGCCGGACGCGATCGCGGTGACCTTCGAGGACACCCACCTCACCTATGCCGAGTTGGACGAGCGGGCCAATCGCCTCGCCCGCCACTTGCAAGCCCGGGGCGTCGGTGCGGAGTCGCTGGTCGGCGTCTGCCTGGACCGCTCGATCGAGTTGGTCGTGGCGGTCGTGGCGGTCGGGAAGGCCGGTGGCGCGTTCGTCCCGATGGACCCGGACTATCCGCAGGCCCGCATCGCGATGGTGCTGGAGGACAGCCAGGCGCCGATCCTGCTGACGCAGCGCCACTTGCTTCCCGTCCTGCCGGTGTGCGATGCGGAGCTGCTCCTCGTGGACGAGCCCGCGGCCTGGGCCGAGTGCCCGGCGACTGCCCCGGCCCGGTTCCTGACCCCGGACTCGCTGGCGTACGTCGTGTTCACCTCGGGTTCCACCGGCCGCCCCAAGGGCGCGGCCAACAGCCACCGGGGCATCATCAACACCTTGGACTCCTCGCACGAGTACATCGGACTCGGGCCGGACGACACGGTCCTGGTGAAGACCTCCATCGGCTTCGACCCCTTCGTGTGGGAGATCTACGGCACGCTGATGGCCGGCGCCCGAATGCTCATCTCGGTACCGGGCGGCCATCGCGACCCGGTCTACCTCAGCCGTCTGATGGCCGATGGCGGTGTGACGGTGGCGGTTTACGTACCGTCGATGCTCTCGCTGGTCCTGGAGCACGGCGACCTGGGAGCCTGCAGCGCGCTGCGTGCCATGATGATCGGTGGCGAGGACCTGCCGGTCTCCCTGGTGGAGGGCCTGCACGCCGCCGTGCCCGGCCTGGCCATCCTGAACGTGTACGGTCCGACCGAGGCGGCGCTCTCCGTCACTGCCCAGCCCCTGCGCGCCCCGCTGCCCGAGAACCTTCAGCAGCGCATCCCCATGGGCAGGCCGATCCGCAATGCCAGCCTGTACGTCCTGGACGCCAACCTCCAGCCGCGGGCGGTCGGGGTTCCCGGAGAGCTCTTCATCGCCGGTGTCAACGTGGGCCGTGGCTACGCTAGCCGCCCTGGCCTGACCGCCCAGCGCTTCATCCCCGACGCGTACGGCACGCCGGGCGCGCGGATGTACCGCACCGGTGACCTGGTGCGTTGGCGGCAGGACGGCACGCTGGAGTTCCTGGGCCGGATCGACGAGCAGGTCAAGATCAACGGTGTCCGGATGGAACTCGGCGAGATCCAGGCGGCGTTGGCGGCAGTCGCCGGCATCCGCGAGGCGGTCGTCATCGTCCGCGAGGACACCCCCGGCGACAAGCGCCTCACCGCCTACTGCACCACCGCGGACCAGTCGATCGAGCTGGACCTTGCCATGGTGCGTGCGGAGCTGGGCCGGGCGCTGCCTGAGTACATGGTGCCGGCGGCCTTCGTGGTGCTGGAGCGGGTGCCGGTGACGTTGAACGGGAAGCTGGACCGTCGGGCGCTGCCCGCGCCAGGCCAGGATGCCTACGCGCACACCGCCTACGTGGCTCCGCGTACGGTGGGGGAGCGTCGGATCGCGGCGATCTGGGCCGAGGTCCTGGACGCCGAGCGCGTGGGTGTCGAGGACTCGTTCTTCGACCTGGGCGGGGACTCGATCCGGGCGATCACGCTGGTCGGTGCCCTGCGCAACGCCGGCTTCGCGGCGAGCATCCAGCAGGTCTTCCAGCAGCGCACGATCGCCAACCTCAGCGCCGCCCTCGCTGACCAGCCGACCCCCGCACCGGTGGCCGAGCTGGGTGTGGCGCCGTTCGCGTTGATCAGCGCGGAGGACCGTGCGAAGCTGCCCACCGACGTGGTGGACGCCTACCCGCTGTCACAGGTGCAGACCGGCATGATCGCCGAAGGACTTACGGCGGCGAGCGGCAATGCTTACCACATGGTCTCCACCACCCGGGTGCGCGACGAGCAGTCCTTCGACCACCAGGCCTTCACCCGCGCCTGGCAGCTCCTCGCCACCCGGCACGAGGCACTGCGCACCTCGATCCACCTGGCCGGCCACACCCAGCCCCTGCAACTGGTCCACTCCGACGCCGACACCGTCATCGGTGTGCGTGACGTCGCGTACGCGGACCTGGCCGACGCCCTGCGTGCCTATGTGGGCGCCGAACGCGAATACCCGCTCGCCCTCGACCGGGCCCCGCTATTCCGCCTGTACGTCCACACCACCACCGACACCCCCGGTGCGGGCTGGTGGCTGTCGATGACCAGCCCCCACGCCGTGATGGACGGCTGGAGCATGGAGAGCCTGCGGGCCGAACTCCTCGACAGCTACCAGCAGCTGCGTGACGACACCCGGCCCCGCACTCCCGAGCCCGTCACCGTGCGCTACGCGGACTTCATCGCCGCCGAACTCGACGCCCTGGCGTCACCCGGCCAACAGGCCTTCTGGCAGGACATCGTCACCACCCACGCCCCTGTCACCCTGCCCCCGCACTGGGCCGACACCACCCGGGCCCCGCATCACTACAGCCTGCGCGTGCCCATCGACGACCTGACCGGCGCCCTGACCGCCCTCGCCACCACCAGCAACGTCCCCCTCAAGACCATCCTGCTCGCCGCCCACACCACCGTCATGGGCACCCTCACCGCTGACCCCGCCTACCACACCGGTCTGGTCACTCACGCCCGCCCCGAGGTCAGCGGAGCGGACCGCGTCATCGGCATGCACCTCAACACCCTGCCCTTCCCCGCCGACCGCACCGCCACCACCTGGCGCGACCTGGCCCGGCGCACCTTCACCCGCGAACTCGACCTCTGGGGCCACCGTCACCACCCCCTGCCCGCCATCCAGCGCCTCGCTGGCCCCGGCCGACTCCTGGATACCTTCTTCAACTTCACCGACTTCCACCAGACACACCAGGCCCTCGACCAGAACCTCAACTTCAACGACGCTCCCAAGGAGTTCGGCCTCACCATCGACGCCACCCCCACCCATCTCACCCTCAGTACCAACACTCATCACCTCACCCCGGACCACGCCCAGCACCTCGCCGACACCTACCGCACCACCCTCGAAGCCATTGCCACCAACCCCGACACCCCCATCCACAGCGCCACCGGCAACAGCGTCACCGCCACCACGTCCGAGCCCCTCGCCACACACCACGCGGACATGAGCGACACCATTCACGGACTGTTCGAACTGCAGGCTGCGGCGACGCCGGGGGCGGTCGCGGTTACGGCGGGCGATGTGTCGCTGACGTACGGGGAGTTGAACGAGCGGGCGAACCGCCTCGCGCACC
>NZ_JBHYYB010000200.1:0-5711 GCF_042752535.1 Kitasatospora sp. NPDC059327
CAACGGCTCCAACGCGGGACCACGACGACGCACCGGCACATCCGGAGAACCACTCATGCACGATCTAACGACGGATCTCCGGCGCAGGACACTAGCGCAAGTACGGCGGCAGCACCAAGGCCATGGCCGCCGCCCACGGCGTCTCGCCGCGCACCGTGCTGCGCTGGATCGACGGCACCCGCCACCCCAAGGGCGCGGACGCCGAGCGGTTGCGGCGAGAAGCGCTCGAGGTGCAGACCACCGAGCGCGGCCGCGAGCGCAGGGCCAAGCAGTTGGAGCAGCTCGGCACGATCTCCGGCATCGGTTCCCGGGTCGGGTGCACCAGCACCTTCGAGATCCCGCGGCTCGGACGCGGTCGACACCCCTTGACCAACCGTACCCACCTCTGACTTCGTGGCATTGCCGGTTGAACAGATGCCGCTGGGATCCGGCGTGCCAGTCCCCGTGCTCGCGTCGACGTTGGTAGTTGGCTTTGGCTCCGGGCGAGGCCCGCAGCGCGGAGAACGCCCAGGTCGTGGCGCAGGCGTTGCCGCTGGCTGCCGGTGGCTGGCCGCGACGCTGGCCGCCGTGGCGGGTGCTTTCGCCCGTGCACCAGGCGTTCGGCTTCGCGACCACCTTAGCCAGTATGGGCCTGTATCTCGCCCTCTACCGCGTCGGCGCCCACCAGCTGCGCCTGCGTGCCTCCGTGGGGGTGGGGCCGGCGACGCAGCCGCTGCTGTTGTTCTATGGCCTGAACCAGGCAAGCCGGGAGATCGCGGCTTCTGCCCGGGATTTGAAGGGGCAGGGGTGGAAGATCAGCGGGTACGGCATCGGAACGGACAACGAGACCGGTCCCCTGCCCGCGGTCCAGCTGACCACTGACCATTCCGGCAGCAGGGGCAGCTTCACCTGGCGTTCCTGTCTTTTTGATTCCCCGGTGTGGGGAAGGCTCAGCCGCGGTGATCTCACGGACGTAGATCAGGCCGCGGTGATCTGGCTCGCGTTCAGGCCCATCGTCGGCGCGCTCGGGCGGCGGGTCGTGCAGGGGCGTACGTCAGCGCATCAGCGCGGCGGGTCTTTCGGGCTGCTGAAGACGCCGCTGTTGAGGGCGCGCCCCCATGTCGGGGCGGTCCCGCCCGGGGATCCGGCGCCGGCCGCGATCGCGCCGAACAACTCCTCGTTGAGACGGTCGAGGGCTAGGCGCGCGGCCCCGAGGGCGACGGCCTCGGTGCCGAGCGCGGAGATCTCCAGCCCGGGGGCGTCGAGGCAGAGTTGGTCGAGGTGGCCGCGCAGCGGTTCGAGGAGCGCGTCGCCGGCGAGGGAGAGACCGCCGCCGATCACCACCAGGTCCGGGTTGACGGTCAGGACCATGGCTGCGGCGCCTTGGGCGAGGGTGCGGGCGAAGCGGTCGACGCGCCCGGCGGCGTCGGCGTCCCCGGACCTGGCGTCGGCGAAGATCCTGGGCGCGTCGGCTTCCCGGATGTCGTTCATCGCGGTGCTCTCCCAGCCCAGGACGGCGAGGGCGCCGATCTCGCCGGCCGCGCCGCCGCGGCCGCGGTGGAGCCGGCCGCCGAGCATCATCCCGGAGCCGGTGCGGTGGCCGACGATGATCTCGATGAAGTCGTCGACGCCGCGGGCCGCGCCGAGCCAGTGTTCGGCCAGGGTGGCGAGGTTGGCGTCGTTCTCGACGTGGGCGGGGCAGTCGAACCACGACCCCGCGGCTGCGGCCAGATCGAGGCCGTTCCATTGCGGGAATGGCACCGACAGCGTGATTCGCCCCGCGGTGTCGACGATGCCGGGGACCCCGAGGCACAGGCCCCGCAGCCGGATGTCGGGTCGCGACCCGACGAGGTCGCGCGCCGACGCCTCGGCGGCTTCCAGGAGCGTGACGTCGTCGGCCCGCTTGCCGAGCGAGGCCTGGCGGCTGGTGACGACGTTGCCGTCGAGGTCGGTGATGACCTGGTGCAGGGTGCCGGTGCCGACGTCGACGCCCAGCACGTGGCCGGCCTCCGCCCTGAAGCGGTAGCGGCGGGCCGGACGGCCGATTCCCTTCCCGGGGGCGACCTCCTCGATCCAGCCGCCCTCGGTGAGGTCGGTGATCACCACGTCCACGGTCTGCCGCGAGAGCGACGCCTCGCGGCCGATGTTGGTGAGCGTCATGGGGCCGGCGTTGCGCAGGACGCGCAGGACTGCCTCGGTGTTCAGCCGACGTAGCAGCGCGGGATCGCCACCGGTCAGAGCAGGGCTATTCACGGCACCTCGCCTTCGGTTCGGCCGCCCCTGCGGCCCGATCCCATCTTACGACACCTAGTTACGTAACAGTACGTCATATAGATATTGACCGACCTTCCGGGCGGCTCCTACCATCGAGCCACTCGGTTACGTAACACCGCGATGTATCTCCATTGCGCCATCCGAGGGCCCAAGGCCCTGCACCAAGGAGTCACCGATGAGCATAAGAACCCTTCGCCTCCCTGCCCGCCTGGTCGCCTCGTGTGCGCTGGTGACGGCCGCCGCCAGCGCACTCACCGCTTGCGGGGGCCTGACGCCCGGCGCGAACGGGGACAAGCCCGCGGCCTCCGGCCCGGTCTCCACGGCGCTGCCCACCGGTGCTACGACCCTGACCATCGTGAGCTCCGAGAATTCCGGCACCACCAAGGCCCTGGCGGAGGCATTCCACGCCAAGCACCCGAACGTCACCGTCGACTTCCAATACACGGGCGTCGACGACTACGACAAGAGCCTCAACCTGAAGCTCTCCTCCGAGCAGGCGCCAGACCTGGCGCTGCTGAACAAGCTCGGCACCACCGTCAAGGCGAACCTGGTGCGCAGCCTCGACGACTACGCCAAGGCCTACGGCTGGGACGCCAAATACCCGTCCACCGAGCTCGACCAGTGGCGGGCCAGTGACGACGGCAGGCAGCTCGGCACCGGCCACCTGTGGGCAGCGCCCGCCGGATTCTCGGTCGTCGGCGTCTTCTACAACAAGGACATCGCTGCGAAGCTCGGGATCCAGCCCCCGACCACGCCCGCCGAGTTCGACGCGGCGCTGGCCAAGGCGAAGGCCGCCGGGGAACTGCCGGTCCAACTCGGAAACCTGCAGGGCCACTCGTCCTTCGTCGTGCAGTCGATCGTGGACGCGACCGACGGCGCGGCGAAGACCAGCGACTGGGTCAACGGCAAGGCCGGCGCCACCATCAAGACCCCCGGCGGCACCGCCGCCGCGACCACCCTCGCCGAGTGGGCCAAGAAGGGCTACCTGCCCGCCAGCACCAACGGCACCGACCTGGCCGGCTCGGTCGCCGAGTTCACCGAGGGCAAGGGCCTGTTCCTGTTCGACGGCTCCTGGGACGCCCAGTTGATCGACAAGGCCGCCCCCGGGAAGACCGGCTTCCTGACCTTCCCCGCGGCGGACGGCAAGGCCACGGGCATCGGCACCTCGGTCTCCTACGCCATCCCCGCCAAGGCCAAGAACCCCGATCTGGCGGCCGCGTTCCTCGACTTCATGAACACCCCCGAGGCCGCGCAGATCCAGTTCGACACCGGATTCCTCCCGGTCGCCCACGCCGACACCGTCAACGCGCCCGCCGGAAAGGTGATGAACGAGGTCGCCAAGGGCTGGGCCGCGGTCAACAAGGACAACGGCCTGGTGAACTTCTTCGCCAACACCAACGCCACCATGAACGACACCCTCACCTCCCAGAGCCAGCAGCTCATCGGAGGCAGGATCAGCCCCGAGCAGTACCTCGACGCCCTGCAGAACGACTGGGCCAAGGGCCACCAGTGACCAGCACCTCCCTGCCACCGCAGCCGGGCACCGCGCACCAGGCCACCCCGGCCGCCCCGCCCGCCGGACGAACCGGCCGGTCCGGAGCCGACGGGAGGGCACGCACCCTGCGCGTCGGCCCCCGCCGGCCCAGTTCCCGCAAGGCCGCCTACCTGTACCTCGCGCCCGCCCTGCTGCTCTACAGCTGTTTCGTCGCGCTGCCGTGGCTGCACACCATGTGGCTGTCGTTCTTCGAGTGGGACGGCGTCACCGCCGGCACCTGGGTCGGGCTCGGCAACTACCGCCAGGTCCTCACCGACCCGGCGCTGCGCTCCTCGATCCTTCACGCGCTCGGCTTCATCGGCTTCTACTCGCTGCTGCCGATCGCCTTGGGCCTGCTGCTCGCGGCCGTCATCGGCGGCCGCGGCGGACGCCGCTACCCCGCCAGCCGTACCGTGCTGTTCCTGCCGCAGGTCGTCCCGCTGGTCGCGGTCGGCGTCACCTGGAAGTGGATGTACTCCACCGACGGCATCGTCAACCAGACCCTGCGCGCGGTCGGTCTCGGCTTTGTCACCCGGGCCTGGCTCGGCGACTTCACCTGGGCCTACGTCGCCGTCGGACTCGTCGGCACCTGGGTCATGCTGGGGCTGTGCCTGGTGCTCTTCCAGGCCGGCATCCAGAAGATCGACACCAGCCTGTACGAGGCCGCCCGGCTCGACGGCGCCGGACCCGTCCGCGAGTTCTTCGCCGTCACCCTGCCCGGGCTGCGCGCCGAGATCAGCGTCGCCCTGACCATCACCGTGATCTCCGCGCTCGCCAGCTTCGACGTCGTCTACGTCACCACCGGCGGCGGCCCCGGAGACTCCACCACCGTCCCCGGCGTGCTGATCTACCGGCTCGCCTTCACCAACGGCGAGGTCGGCGCCGCCTGCGCCCTGGCCGTCGTGCTGAGCGCACTGATCGCCCTGGTCGTCCTGGGGATCACCCGGATCACGGGGGAGAGGGACTCATGAACCGTCGCTTCGAAAGCCTGGTCGGCCGTGCCGTGATGGCCGCCTTCTGCCTCGCCGTCCTCGCCCCCTTCGCCGGGATCGTCCTCGCCGCGCTCCACCCGCCCGGCGCCCTGGTCGGCGGACTCCAGTGGCCCGAGCACCCCACCCTGGAGTCTTTCACCCGGGCCTGGTCCACCGCCGGCTTCGGACAGCTCCTCGGCAACAGCGCGGTCATCGCCCTCGGCGTCGTCCCGCTCGCCCTGGTCTGCGCTTCGCTCGCCGGCTACGCCTTCGCCCTGATGGAGTTCCGCGGCCGCAAGGTGATCTTCGGATTCCTGCTCTTCGGGCTCGCTCTGCCCTACGAGGCCGCCGTCGTCCCGCTCTACTACGACCTGCGCTCGCTTGGCCTGACCGACACCCCGTTCGCTCTGATCCTCGCCCTGGTCGGCCTGTTCATGCCCTTCGGCGCGTTCTGGATGCGCGAGCAGTTCCTCGCCCTCCCCAAGGAGATGACCGAGGCCGCCGCCGTCGACGGCGCCGGCAGCTGGACCGTGCTGTGGCGGGTCCTCCTGCCCTGTGCCAAGCCCGCGCTGATCACCCTCGGACTCCTGTACTTCCTGTGGGCCTGGAACCAGTTCCTGCTCGCCCTGATCCTCATCCAGGACCCTGCCGGGCGTACCGCCCCCGCCGGCCTCGGCTTCTTTGTCGGCGCCCACAACATCGACGTCCCGCTGCTCTCCGCGGCCACGCTGATCGTCATCGCCCCGGTCGTCGCCGTCTACCTCGTCTTCCAGCGGCACTTCATCGCCGGGATGCTCTCCGGCGCCGTCAAGGGCTGACCGCCCGTCACGCCGCAGCCGCCAGGTACGCCGTCACCACTCCCGAGAGACATCTCGCGTGCCTAACAAGTCAAGCCGTCGCGGCCAGAGCCGCTGAGGGACCGGAGGTGAACGCATGTTGTTCGTCGAAGAGCT
>NZ_JBHYYB010000201.1:0-5660 GCF_042752535.1 Kitasatospora sp. NPDC059327
GACTTGGTGGAGGAGCGGGGCACGGTCCTGGAGACCCTGCGCCGGGGCGAGGGTGGTCCGGAGCGGCTGCTGACCGCGTTGTCCGCCGCCTTCGTGCAGGGCTTGCCGGTCGACTGGCCCGCGCTGCTGCCGGCCGGTGCCGGCCGCCCCCTCGACCTGCCCACCTACGCCTTCCAGCACCGCCGCCACTGGCTCGACGCGCCGGTGATCCCCGGTGCCGCGCGTGACCTGGGCCTCACGGCCGTCGGTCACCCGCTGCTGGGCGCGGCCGTGCGCGCGCCGGGCGAGGACGGCCTGTCCTTCACCGGTCGGCTGTCCCTCGGGTCGCACCCGTGGCTCGCGGACCACGCGGTGCTCGGCACGGTGATCGTCCCGGGCACGGCGCTGCTCGACCTGGTGGCGTGGGCCGGCGCCGAGGCCGGCTGCCCGGTGGTGGACGAACTCGCCCTGCACACCCCGCTGGTGGTGCCCGAGCGGTCCGGTGTCCGGCTGCACCTCGCCGTCGCCGCGCCGGACGCCACCGGGGCACGGGCGATCACCGTCCACGCACGGGCCGAGGACGGCGCCGAGGACGCGCCGTGGACGCGGCACGCCTCCGGGGTGGTGACCGCCGCCGCGCCGACCGCCGGTCCGGCGGACGCCGACACGCTCCTCGTCTGGCCGCCCGCCGGTGCCGAGGCCGTCGACATCACCACGGCGTACGAGCGGCTCGCCGAGTTCGGCTACCACTACGGCCCGGTCTTCCGAGGCCTGCGAAACGCCTGGCGGCGCGGCGACGAGTTGTTCGCCGAGGTCGCGCTGCCCGAGCCGACCGCGCAGGCCGACCACGGCTTCGACCTGCACCCCGCCCTCCTCGACGCGGCGCTGCACCTCGCCGCGCTGGACGCGGTGGAGCGCTCCGGCGCGACCCTGCTGCCGTTCGCCTGGTCCCGGGTGACCCGGGAGGCCGCCGGATCCGTCACCGAGCTGCGGGTCCGGCTCCGGCGGACCGGGGACGACACCGTCTCGGTCCTGGTCGCCGACCGGGCGGGGGTGCCGGTGGCCCGGGCCGGGTCGCTGGCGCTGCGGCCGCTGGCCGCCGAGCAGCTCGCGGGGTCGGTCGCCGCCGACCCGGCCTGGCTGCACCGGGTGGAGTGGAGTCCGGCGACGCTGTCGGAGGCCGCGCCCGACCCCGGCCGCTGGGCGCTGCTCGGCGCCCCCGCGACGGCGACGGACCCGGACACGGCGACCGACCCGAACACCGGGACCGACCCGAACACCGCGACCGACCCGAACACCGGGACCGACCCGACCGACCCGGCCCTCCCGGTTCTCGCGGTTCTCGCGGACCCGGCCTCGGCTGCCGGGGCGGGCGTCGACATCGCCGTCCTGCGCTGCCCGCCCGCCGACGGCGTCGCGCCCGAGGTGGTCGCGGCGGCGGTGCACGAGACCCTGACGGCCGTGCGCGGCTGGCTCGCCGACGAGCGCCTCGCGGCGTCGCGCCTGGTCGTCGTCACCCGCGGCGCGATCGGCGCCGACCCGTCCGAGGACGTCCCCAGCCCGGCCCACGCGGCGGTCTGGGGCCTGGTGCGGTCCGCGCAGACCGAACACCCCGGCCGCTTCGTCCTGGTCGACCTCGACCCGCACGGCGTCGACCCGGCCGCCCCGCCGGCCGGCCACCGTCCCGCCGGCCACCGTCCCGCCGATGACCGTTCGGCCGACGACCGGCCCGCCGACGGCCCGCCCCGGGGGCCTGCCGACCTGCCGATCGCCACGCTGCGCGCAGTCGTGGCCGCCGGCGAGGCCCAGGTGGTCGTCCGGGACGGGGCCGTCCTGACGCCGCGCCTGGTGCGGGCCGCCGCCGACGCGGCGCTCGTGCCGCCCGGCGAGCCCGTGCCGTGGCGCGTCGAGTCGGGCCCGCGACACACTCTCGACTCGCTCGACATCGTCGAACACCCGGACGCGGCAGCGCCGTTGGCCGAGGGGCAGGTCCGGGTCGCGGTGCGCGCGGCCGGGGTGAACTTCCGGGACGCGCTGATCACGCTCGGTATGTACCCGGGCCGGGCCGTGGTCGGCGCCGAGGCGGCGGGCGTCGTCGTCGAGGTCGGCCCCGGAGTCACGACGACGGCGCCGGGCGACCACGTGATGGGTCTGTTCGACGGTTCCTTCGGCCCGCTCGCCGTCGCCGACCAGCGCCTGCTGGCCCGCATCCCGTCCGGCTGGTCGTTCGCCCAGGCCGCCTCGGTGCCGGTGGTGTTCCTGACCGCGCTGTACGGGCTGCGCGACCTCGCCGGCCTGCGCCCCGGCGAGTCGGTGCTCGTCCACGCGGCGGCCGGCGGTGTCGGGATGGCCGCGACGCAGCTCGCCGCGCACTGGGGCGCCGAGGTCTTCGCCACCGCCAGCCCCGGGAAGTGGGCGACCGTGCGCGGCCTCGGCATCCCCGGGACGCGGATCGCGTCCTCGCGCGACACCGGCTTCGAGCAGCGTTTCACCGGGGCCACCGGCGGCCGCGGCGTCGACGTCGTGCTCAACTCGCTCGCCGGGGAGTTCGTGGACGCGTCGCTGCGCCTGCTGGCCGACGGCGGCCGGTTCGTCGAGATGGGCAAGACCGATGTCCGGGGGACGGACACCGTCGCGGCCGGGCGGCCGGACGTGCGCTACCGCGCGTTCGACCTGATCGACGCCGGACCGGACCGGATCGCCGAGCTGTTCGCCGAACTCGTCGGCCTCTTCGAGTCCGGCGCGCTGCGCCCGCTGCCGGTCCGCACCTTCGACATCCGCCACGCCCGGGAGGCGCTCCGCTTCGTGAGCCGGGCCCGGCACACCGGCAAGGTGGCCCTCACCCTCCCGCAGCCCCTCGCGGACGGTGGGACGGTGCTGGTCACCGGCGGCACCGGGACGCTCGGCCGCCGCCTCGCCCACCACCTGGCCACCCGGCACGGCGTCCGGCACCTGCTGCTGGTCGGACGCTCGGGAGCCGACGCGCCGGGCGTGGCCGACCTGGTGGCCGAGCTGGCCGGGGCGGGCACCACCGTCACCGTCGCGGCCTGCGACGCGGCGGACCGGGCCGCGCTGGCCCGGGTGCTGGCCGAGGTGCCGGCCGGGCACCCGCTCACCGCCGTCGTCCACGCGGCCGGTGTGCTCGACGACGGCCCGGTCGAGGCGCTGACGGCGGAGCAGGTGGACCGGGTCCTGCGTGCCAAGGTCGACATCGCGGCCAACCTGCACGCGCTCACCCGGGACGTCGACCTCGCCGCGTTCGTGATGTTCTCCTCGGTCGCGGGCACCCTCGGCACCGCGGGCCAGGCCGGCTACGCGGCCGCGAACGCCTGTCTCGACGCCTTGGCGCACCACCGCCGGGCCCGGGGCCTGCCGGCCTCGGCCCTGGCCTGGGGCCTGTGGGCCGAGCGCAGCGCGATGACCGAACACCTCGGCCACGGCGACCTGAAGCGGCTGGCCCGGGGCGGGCTCGTGCCGTTCTCCACAGCGCAGGGGTTGGCCCTGTTCGACACCGCCCGGGAGCGCCCGGACGCGGTGCTGGTCCCGGCGCGGGTCGACCTGGCCGCGCTGCGGGCGCCCTCGGCTCCCGTCCAGCCGCTGCTGCGCGACCTGGCGGGCCCGCGGGCGCCGGGCCGGACGGCGGGCGCGGACGCCACCGGGGCGGTGGCCTGGGCCCGGCGGCTGGCGAACACCTCCGGGGAGGAGCGCGCCGAGATCGCGCTGCGCCTGGTGCGCACGGAGGCGGCCGTCGTGCTCGGCCACGACACGGTGGAGAGCGTGCGCCCCGAGTCGACCTTCCGGGACCTCGGGTTCGACTCGCTGACCGGCGTCGAACTGCGCAACCGCCTCGGCGGCGCGACCGGCCTTCGGCTGCCGTCGACCCTGGTCTTCGACCACCCGACCCCGGTCCGGCTCGCGAGCTCCCTGCTGGCCGCGTCGCTGGGCGAGGACGCGGGCACCGCCGCCGTCGCTCCCGGCCCCCGCGCGGTCACCCCGGAGGACCCGATCGTGATCGTCGGCATGGGCTGCCGGTTCCCCGGCGGCGTGGCCTCGCCCGAGGAGCTGTGGCGTCTGGTCGTCTCCGGCGGCGACGCGATCGGCGAGTTCCCCAGCGACCGCGGGTGGGACACCGGGTCGCTCTTCGACCCCGACCCCGAGCGGTCGGGCAAGAGCTACGCGCGGGCCGGCGGATTCCTGGCCGGCGTCGCCGACTTCGACGCGGAGTTCTTCGGGATCTCGCCGCGCGAGGCGCTGGCGATGGACCCGCAGCAGCGGCTGCTGCTGGAGACCGCGTGGGAGGTCTTCGAGCGGGCGGGCATCGACGTCACGACGCTCAAGGGCAGCCGGACCGGCGTGTTCGCGGGCATGGCCGGGCACGACTACGCGACGGCCGGGATGCCGGCCGTCGTGGAGGGGCATGTCCTCACCGGTAACGCGACCAGTGTCGCGTCGGGCCGGGTCGCCTACACCTTCGGTCTGGAAGGGCCGGCCCTGACGGTCGACACGGCGTGCTCGTCCTCGCTGGTGGCGCTGCACCTGGCGGCGAACGCGCTGCGCTCGGGGGAGTGCGACCTGGCGCTCGCCGGTGGGGTGACGGCGATGTCGACGACGGACTTCTTCGTGGAGTTCTCCCGCCAGCGCGGGCTCGCCCCCGACGGCCGCAGCAAGGCCTTCGCCGCCGCCGCCGACGGGATGGGCGCGGCCGAGGGCGTCGGGCTGCTGCTGGTCGAGCGGCTGTCGGACGCGCGGCGCCACGGTCACCGGGTGCTGGCGGTCGTGCGGGGCAGCGCGGTCAACCAGGACGGCGCGTCGAACGGGCTCACCGCGCCGAACGGTCCCTCGCAGCAGCGGGTGATCCGGCAGGCGTTGGTGAACGCCGGTCTGTCGACGACCGATGTCGACGCGGTCGAGGCGCACGGCACGGGCACGCCGCTCGGCGACCCGATCGAGGCGCAGGCGCTGCTGGCCACCTACGGTCGAGGGCGTTCGGCGGAGCGGCCGTTGTGGCTGGGGTCGGTGAAGTCGAACATCGGTCACACCCAGGCGGCGGCGGGTGTCGCGGGCGTGATCAAGATGGTGATGGCGCTGCGGCACGGTGTGCTGCCGAAGACCCTGCACGTCGACGAGCCGACCCGGCACGTCGACTGGACGAGCGGCGCCGTCGAGCTGCTGACCGGCGATGTGCCCTGGCCGGCCGGCGACCGGGTGCGGCGGGCGGGCGTGTCGTCGTTCGGGATCAGCGGGACCAACGCGCACGTGATCCTGGAGGAGGCGCCGGAACCGTCGTCCGAGGCTGTTCCCGCGTCCGCGCCCGGTGGTGGGCTCGGCATGCTGCCGTGGGTGCTCTCGGCCGGATCCGGAGACGCCCTGCGCGCGCAGGCGACCCGGCTGCGGTCCTGGCTGACGGAGCACCCCGAGACCGACCCGGTCGACCTGGCGCGGGAGTTGGCGGTGGGTCGGGCGGTGCTGGAGCACCGTGCGGTGGTGCGGGGGCGGGAGCTGGGTGAGCTGGTGGCCGGGTTGGCCGGGGTGGCGGCGGCGGAGTCGGTGCCTGTCGACGTGGTCGGTGGTCCGGTGTTCGTGTTCCCGGGGCAGGGGTCGCAGTGGGCGGGGATGGCGGCCGAGCTGTTGGATTCGGTGCCGGTGTTCGCCGGGGTGGTGGCGGAGTGTGCGGCGGTGAT
>NZ_JBHYYB010000202.1:0-5602 GCF_042752535.1 Kitasatospora sp. NPDC059327
GGGCCCCCCGCCCGCGGGCGGCCCCGGCGCCGGCGTCGTGCTCAGTACTCGTTCTTGATGACGAAGTACGAGCCGCGGATGATGCCGGCGAGCTTCGACTTCTGCCGGGCGAACTTGAACCGGGAGGCGAGCTCCTCCGGCACCTCCATCCCTTCCGAGAGCTTGAACCCGACCGCCCGCTTCTTGGGGTCGTCGACGGTGTACATCACGTTGACCGACAGGCCGTTCTCGTAGAAGACGTAGGCCATGCGGATGTTCTCGACCTGGAAGCCGGTGGCTTCCAGGGGCCGGGAGGAGATGACGATCTCCCGTTCCTCCTGGAGGATCCGGTGCACCCAGGCGACGGTCTCCGGGGCCTCGCCCGCGGGTTCCACCGTGAAGACGTGGTCGTACTTGTTCCGGAAGTAGCGGGCCTCGTTCGCCCGCAGACCGGCGAGCGCGGCCGCGACGGGCGACGACTCCAGACCGGCGGTCGATACGGTGTCGAAATCCACGGTGTGGGTCATGGCGGATCCGTTCTCGTCAACGTGCGTGGCGGACTCTGCTGTCGGGCGGGGTCGCGGGCGGGGCCCCGCCCCGTGGTGACGGGGATCGCCCGCACCGGCCGGCCGCGACCGCCCGGGCACCACTCTCGCGACACGCGGTCACCGTCCACGCCAGCCTCCGTCGCCCCGGCCGGCGCCGCCCGCTGTGGGCCCCCATCGAGTGACCCGCCCGGGCCCGGGCCCGGGGTGCAGCCGCCCGGGGCCGCCACCCCGTCCGCGGGGTCGGCAGGGACGGCGATTCCTCACGACCGGTCACCCGGCCCGGTGGCCGCGGGTCGGTGTGGTGTCCCTCACCCTTTCGGTTCCCCGACTGTTCGACCCCCTACGATCTTCCTCGGCGCGGGCACCCACCGGACCGCCCGCCGCGTCCCGCGCGTTGTCGTCCACCCGAGGAGAACCGCCCCGTGAGCACCGGCACCGGCTCGCCCGACAGCTACTACCAGCGGACGGACGAGCACCGCTACAAGCCCACGGCCCACGCCGGCGGTGCCTGGAACAGCGCGGAACAGCACTTCAGCCCGCTGGCGGGCCTGGTCGCCCACGCGATCGACCGGTTCCGCGCCGCGCGGCCGGACGACGGACTGGCCCTGGCGCGGATCAGCTACGACATCCTCGGGCCGATCGCCCTCGACGAGTGCGAGATCAAGGTGGAGAGCGTGCGGCCGGGCCGCACCATCGAACTGATCGAGGCCGTCGTCCTCATCGGTGACCGCGCCGTGGTCCGGGCCCGGGCCTGGCTGCTCGCGGTGGGTGACACCGGCTCGGTCGCCGACAGCCCCCATGAGCGGGTCCCCCCTCCCGAGGCCGTCGCGCCCTGGGACATGAGCGCGCAGTGGGACGGCGGCTTCGTCTCCTCCGTCGAGGTCCGCCGGGCCGCGGCCCGGCCGGGCCGCTCCCTCGCCTGGATCTCCAGCCGGCTGTCCCTGGTCGCCGGCGAGCCCAGCACCCCGCTCGCCCGCTACCTCGCCCTGGTGGACGCCGCCAACGGCACAGCCGTCCAGCAGCCGCCCACCGCCTGGATGTTCCCCAACCTCGATCTGACCGTCCACTTCCACCGCCAGCCCCGTGGGCCGTGGACCGGCCTGGACACCACCGTCAGCTTCGGACCGGCCGGCCACGGCCGCACCAGCTCCGTCCTGCACGACCTCGACGGCCCGGTGGGCCACGCCGAGCAGATCCTGACCGTCCGGCCGCTGCCGCTGCCCGGCTCGTAGCGCCGGACAGCGGGCCGCGCGGCCGGGGGAACCGGCCGGTCAGGACTGGCACAGCGCCTCGGTGAGACGGTGGGCCGCCTCGGTGACGGCCCGGGACAGCAGGGCACCGGGGTGCCGGGTGAGCCGTTCGATCGGGCCGGAGACGGAGACCGCGGCCACCACCCGGTCGGACGGCCCGCGCACCGGCGCGGAGACCGAAGCGACCCCGACCTCGCGTTCGCCGATGGACTGCGCCCAGCCCCGGCGCCGCACACCGCTGAGCGCGGTGGCGGTGAACCGGGCGCCCTGCAGCCCGCGGTGGAGCCGCTCGGGCTCCTCCCAGGCGAGCAGGATCTGGGCGGCGGAGCCGACCTTCATCGGAAGGGTGATCCCCACCGGCACGGTGTCGCGCAGACCGGAGAGCCGCTCGGCGGCGGCCACGCAGATCCGGATGTCGCCCTGTCGGCGGTACAGCTGGGCGCTCTCACCGGTGAGGTCGCGCAGCTGGGCGAGGATCGGGCCGGCGGCGCCCAGCAGGCGGTCCTCCCCGGCGGCCGCCGACAGCTCGCCGAGCCGGGGGCCCAGGACGAACCGGCCCTGCAGGTCCCGGGCGACCAGGCGGTGTTGTTCCAGTGCGACGGCGAGCCGGTGGGCGGTGGGCCGGGCCAGGCCGGTGGACGCGACGAGTCCGGCCAGGGTGGCGGGGCCGGCCTCCAGGGTGCCCAGGATCGAGGTGACCTTGTCGAGCACACCGACGCCGCTGGTGTTTTCCATGAATGGGTACTCCGTCTCGAATCCCGTGAGCGGCGGGTGGGATCCGCTCACGGAGGCTCCCCGCGGGGAGCCGGGGGGGTGGTCAGCGAGGGCGGGCCGAAGGGGTCGGCGGATTGCCTGCGCCGGGCACGAGACGGGTACGCGAAAGGGCCGGGGTGGGAAGCGCCCGGGCGAAGGACAGCACTGAGAGCACCGTGTCTCCTCATCTTTCCCGCGCCACAGTGGCGACAGGCCGGAGTTGGCACTGCTCCCGGTCGGGTGCGGCGTACTTCGGACGCCGGGTCGACCGGGGAGTTGCCGGGGCTTCGTAGGGCCGGTCCCTCCACCCCTCTGGATGATTCGCGTGGAACCCTACAAGATCCCCCCCGCGTTCCTCCACACCGCCCCCACCCCCGGCCGCGGCGCGGGCACCGCGGACCGCCCGGCGGGCCCCCGCTCGGCGCGCGGGCGCGCGTTCGGCGCGGACGGCACACGTGCTGCCGTCCGCGCCGTCGCCGGGCTCGACCGTCAGGCCCCGGTGGGCGTCACCGCGCACTCGTCGTCGGCGACGATGTCGAGGTACTTCTCGTCAACCAGGACGTTGATCTTGTACTCCTTCTCACCGAGTTCCTTGGGCTTGAGGTCCTTGTCGAGCCACTCCTGCACCCCGCCACCGGGCATCCCGTAGAAGGCCGCGGTGTGCCCCCGCCAGACGTCGAACGACTTCCGCACGACCAGGCAGTGGTAGCTCCTGCCGTCCTCGCTCGCGTCGTCGTTGAGCGCGTCCGGCGTCACCGAACGCTGGGCGAACGGTGTGCCGGGGTCGGCGAAGTAGCCGCCGTGGAGCGCGCCGAACCGGTCGAGCTTGGTGCCGGCCGGCACGGTCCACAGGGTCTTGTCGACCACGCCGTTGATCTGCTGGAAGCCGCGGTCGGGCGGGTACACCCAGACCTTGTCCGGGGTCGGGTCGGCGTACAGCTTCACGAAGTTCACGGCGCTGAGCCCGCCGAAGCGCTGGTAGCCCCTCAGCATCTCGGCGACCGGATCCGTGTTCGGCAGGGCGGCGGGGCCGAGGCGGCGCTGCCCGCAGTAGTACCGCTCCGGGTGGGGGTCCGCCGGAGCGTCCGGGCACTCGGCGGAGCCGGCGCGTGCGGTCGGCGCCGGCCGGGCGACGGCGCCTCCCGCGACGGCGATGCCGGTCAGCGGCAGAGCACAGGCGAGGGAGAGGGTGAACATCGGGCGAAGGCGCATGCGGCGCTCCGTTCCTTGGGGCGTCGAGGGGGCGAGGTGAATCGGTCTCGTGACGGGACGTCGGGACGCGCGAGGCGTCGTGACCGGAGGTGGGGGATCGCGGGCCGGCGAACAGTTGCCCGACGTCGGATCCGCGACCTCGTTCCGTCACGCCGGCTCCCCGAAGTCCTCATTCGTATACGGACTGTAGGGGTGGCGACCCACCGGGCCGGGCTGCCACACCGGACCGGGGTACGGCGGAAGCAATCGGCGACCGCCCGACCGCCCGGCGGCCGACCACCGGGCGCGCTCCACCGGCCGCCCGGCGGGAAATCGAAATGCCCCGGGCTCGCCGGGAACCGCCCGGCTTGATCGACCCACTCGAACAGGGGCAGGATCCTGCCCCATGGAAGAGACCTGGATGATTGTCAACTCCCTTGCCGCGAGGCTTGATTCACACTTCGACCGGAGCGACGAGCAGCGCTGGACGGTGCAGGCCCTCAAGCTCCAGGAGGAGGCCGGCGAGGTGGCCGAGGCCGTCATCGGGGCCCTCGGCGCCAACCCCCGCAAGGGTTACTCGCACGACTGGGACGACGTCCGTAAGGAGACCTGCGACGTGGCCCTGTCCGCCCTGGTGATGCTCGTCCGGATGGGTGGCGACCCCCGGCGGTTCTTCGACGACCACCTCCGCTCGGTCGCCGCCGGCGGCACGGGGGGCGCCGGCCCGGCCTGAGCGCCCGCCCGGACACCCCGCGCCCCCGGCGCGGCCCCCGCTCCCGACAGCCGGAACGGCCGCGGGGGGGGGGGCGCCCCCCGGGGGGGGGTTGGGCGCCAGCCCCGCGGCCCGGGCCGCGGCCCTGTTTCGCCCACCCCGCCCCGGGCCCGTGGTTCGCCGTCCGACCACGTGTGGACCGGGAGTCGTAGCCCCTATTCCTTGACCGCGCCGCCGGTGAGGCCGTTGACGAAGGTCTTCTGGAGGAGGAGGAAGGCGAGGACGACGGGGATGGCGGCGAGGACGGAGCCGGCCATGAGGAGGTCCCAGCGTGGGGCGAACTGGTTCTGGAACTGGGCGAGTCCGACGGGGAGGGTGCGCAGCAGCTCGTTGTTGGTGACGAGGGAGGGCCAGGCGAATTCGCCCCAGGTCCACATGAACTTGAGTACCGCGACGGTGCCCAGGGCGGCCCAGGAGTTGGGGAGCAGGATGCTGACGAGGGTGCGCAGTCGTCCGGCGCCGTCGATGGCGGCGGCTTCGTCGAGTTGGACGGGCAGGGTGACGAAGTGTTGGCGGAGCAGGAAGATGCCGGTGGGGCTGGCGAGGAAGGGCACGATGAGGGCCCAGTAGGTGTCGATCCAGTCGAGGTCGCGCATCACGAGGTAGAGCGGGACGAGGATGACCTGGGTGGGGATCATCAGGGTGGCGAGGATGAGGGTGAGGACGGCTTGGCGGCCGCGGAAGCGGATGCGGGCGAGGCCGTAGGCGGCGAGGGTGTCGAGGACGAGGTTGCCGGCGACGACGGCGGCGGCGACGAGGACGGAGTTGAGGAACCAGCGGCCGTAGGGGAAGGCGGAGAGGACTTCTCGGTAGGCGGCGGTGGTGAGGTGTTCGGGGATCAGGTGTCGCCCGTTGCCGACGAGGTCTTCCATGGGTTGGAAGGAGGTCAGTGCCATCCAGAGCACGGGGAGGCCGGCGAAGAGGGTGGCGGTGGTGAGCCAGAGGGTGGGTGCGAGGCGGATCGAGGACCTTCCGGTCGGGGACTTGCCCGGTGAAGGCTTTCCGGTGAGGGACTTGTTCACGATTCCTCCCGGGAGGTGAGTTTGAGCCGGACGAGGGTGATCGTGAGGAGGATGGCGAAGAGGACGACGGAGGCGGCGGAGGCGACG
>NZ_JBHYYB010000203.1:0-5588 GCF_042752535.1 Kitasatospora sp. NPDC059327
TCAGCCGGACGGGTGTGAGCCAACCGGCCCACACCCACAGCAAGATCAACACCTAGCCCAAACGGGTGCCGTACACCGAAATCCTGATAGACCCGGTGGCCCCGGTGACCGTGCCCTTGGCGAGGCCGCCGTGCGGCAGCAGACCGGTGATCGGGGCGAGGACCGGCAGGACGGCGGCCTCGGCCTCGCGCGCGGGTGGCGCGGGACGTCGCTTCGAGCAGGCCGGCGAGGCGTTCGCGGCGGTCGTCGGTCCGGCGCCTTCGTTCTGCGTTACCTCAACGACTTCGGCGCGGAGCGCACCGGGGTGAGGACAAGGCTGCGGCCTGTGGTCGCTGACCCCGTTGTCCTCCGGGCCCGGGGCACTGACCGGGCGGGCCGATGCGTGACGGCCACGGCCGCCGCAGGAGACCGGCTCGGCGCCGACCACCGGGACCGGCTGACCGACCTGCTGGAGGGGACTGCCCCGGTGATTCGGTGGGCTCGACCGGGGAAGCATCGGTTGGCCGGGTGGCAAGTGGTGCTGGTACCCGGCGTCGACCGGTGGGCACCCTGCCGTCCGAAGGGGCCTGGGGCTGCAGAGCCGACGGAGGTCGCCCGTGGGCGGGTCGTACTTGTCGGTGCTCGTGGGGAAACGGTTGGCGCCGGGCAGGGTCATGAGTGAGGCAGTCGCAGCGAGGGTGGGCGGGACGATCTGCCGACGGAGTTCGCGAGTCTCGGTGTCGCGGGCCGCTCGACCTTGACGACGGGTTTCCGCGGGCGCGTCTCGCTCTTCGGGATCCGACCGGTCTCGTTGCGGACGCGTTCGCGGTCGTGGCGGGCGGGCTTGACCGCGGGGACGTGGGGGTGCAGGGGACGGCCGCGCCCGGCCGGGAAGGCTGCCGGCCGGGCGGGCTCCCGGGCCCGCTGCCCGGGTTTCGTCCTTCCTCGGCCCCCACGGGCCGGTCCTGCGAGGGTGCGGGTTCACAGGGTGAGGACGAGGACTGGAGCGGGGATGTGGTGCCGGGGCGGTGGTGCCGCCTCGGCCGTCGGTCGGGCGAGGTGTCAGGCGTGGACCCAGAACTCGATGGACCGGGGCGGGACGGAGATGGTCAGGACAGGGCCGGTCTTGGCGCTGATGTACTGGTTGTTGGTCGTCGGGCCGAAGCGGTTGCCTCGGAAGTCGCCGGTGGTCTGGGTGTTGATGGTGTAGGTGAACGTTTCGGTGGGGTTGCGGTTGGTGATGACGAGGACGGGCTTGCCCTGGGTGGTCCGCCAGGCCATGATCCGGTGGTCCTTGTAGGCCTTTCCGTCACTGCCCAGGGGTTCGTCCACGCCGTAGCGGACGGAGTCCCAGGGCATGTACTTGAGGAAGCCGCAGACGGCGTTCCAGTTCTCGGGGTTCCAGGTCCAATGGCCGACCGGGAGGTCGGGGAAGTGGTCGGGATTGAAGTTGGTGTCCTGCGGGGGGCGCCAGAAGCCCAGGCCGTAGCCCTTCGACTCGGAGTTGGTGGTGGGCTTGAGGGCGTGCAGCCAGAACCAGGTGGGAGAGTTCTGGAAGGTCATCCAGTTCATGATCGACTGGGCGGTGTTGATGCACCGGAACTCAGGGCTGAAGGGGTTGCCGGACAGGTACTCGAACTCGTTGTTGAAGCAGGCCTTGCCCCCGGCTCCGGACGTGTAGTTCCGCCTGAGCTGGTAGTCGCTGTCCTGCCCGATCTTGTGGAAGGTCCACGCGTCGACCAGGGCGGCCGCCGCCGGATCCTCTCGCAGTGCCGTGCCGATCTCGCCCTGCCAGCCGTCCCAGCTGTCGGCATGGATCATCACGTTCGGATAGGCGGCTTTGATCTTGGGGGCCACCGCCTTGAACGCCTTCACGTAGTCGTCAGTGGTGTAGTAGCAGGAGGAGTAACCGGTGGGCTTCTCGTGCGGCTCGTTCTGCAGGCCCCACATCGTGATCGGGACGCCGCGGGAGGAGAGGTAGTTCAGGTCGGCGACCATGGCATCACCGAGGGCACTCAGGTCGGCGGGGGCGAAGGAGGCGAGCGAGATTCCCGCGCCGACGAAGGAGTTGTTGGCCTTCCAGCCGGGGGCGGGCGACCAGTATTCGGCGGCTACGCCTTCAAGGCCGGCCTGCTGGACCATGTCGGCGAGCAGAGCGGTCTGCCCGGTGTACCGGTCCTGGAGGTGCTTTCCGCTGGCGTCGACGCCGCGGTGGTAGAGGCCGAGGGCGAGGCGGCAGTAACGGAAGCCGTGGTCGGTTCGGCCGCCCTTGAGCATCTGCTGGTAGAAGCGGGTGCGCTCGCTCGGCGTGAGATCGTAGGGGACACCGCTGACGGCGGTGGGCAGACCGGCGTTGCCGGAGGCGATGGAGTCAGACTGGATCTCGAAGCCGAGGCCCCGGATGGTCTGCTTGGCAGCCTGGTCGAATCGGATGGTGTAGCTGCCCGCGGTGCCGTCGGGGGCGGGGACAGGATCGGCCGCGAAGGCGGGTCGGGCGGTCGCGAGGTTCAGCAGCGGGCCGGCAGCGGAGGCGGCGCCGAGAACTGCGGCGCCGCGCAGCACGGATCTGCGACTGAGGGGGCGGGGGGCGGGATCCGTCATGACGGTGCCTCCAGGTGGCGGGGTACGAGGTGGATCGGACGAGAGGCTGCCCGGCGGCGGTCTCCTTGTCGGGTCGTGCGGGAGCCGCAGGCGGATCCGGGCGGTCGGGTGGGTCCGCAGGTGCATCGGAACGGCGGCGGACTGCCTTTCCGTGTTTCCGTTCGGGGCAGCGGGGGCCGGAGCGGCAGGTTCCGTCGAAGCCGAGGGGGGCGATGCGGCCAGCCGGGTCCGTGGGCTCCGTGGGTACAGCAGGGGGCCGGGGTGGTGGACGGCCGGTGGTGCCGGCTCGTCAGGAAGTGAGAGAAAGGTATGCGATATCCGATAATGTGCCAAGGGGTTGTCACTGCTGTGTTTCCGACCCCGTGTCAGGTGCCGCCGTCGGACACAGACGCGAAGGTCGTTGTCATCGGCGCCCTCGCCCCGGAGACGCCACCGTCAGGCCGCTGCGGGCATCGTCGGCAGAGCCTGGGCGCGCGTCGGGAAACGTGACGGTGGACAGGGACGCCTGGATGGCGAGCCAGCGGGCGGGGAGGGGTACCCGAGGGGCAGGTCGGCCATGAAGTGGGCGATGTCGGTGATGGAGACCTCGACCTCGCCGGCGCCGCCGTCGCGGCCCTCCCGGAAGTACTCCTCCTGGAGGTACTCGGCGAGCCTTCACGGGCGGCGGCCTCGTCCCCTACCTCCTGGGCCTCCAGCAGGCGGTCGGCGTACTCGGCCGGCAACGTCTTGCGGAAGTTGCGCAGCCGGCCGTCGGGGGTGGTGGTGCCGGTGGCGGAGGCCTTGTACCCGAACGCGGCGCGGGTGTTGACGGTGACGGGCCGCTGGCGGGCGGCCTTGGCGGCCTGCTTCTGCAGGCCGGGCTTCCAGTCCTTGCGGACCTCGGCCTCGATCTTCTTCGCAATGTCGGCCGGCGGGTTCTTCCGGTCGCCCTTGAGGTAACGGCGCACGGCGGTGGCGCTGACGCCCAGGCGCTGGGCGACCTTGCCGCCCTCCTTGCCGAGCAGGAAGCCAACTCGGCCCTTGGTGGTCTTGTGGATCTCGGCCTGTTTGGGGGTGAGCTTGGCGCGGACGGCCTCGCCCATGGCGTCGGTCAGCTTGCCCATCAGTCACTCACTCTCCTTCGGTGTCGCGCTCGTTGGCGCGGCGGGCGATGTAGCGGGCGGGGTTGACGCCCTCGGCGTGGCGCTCGGTGTACCAGGCGAGCGGGCGGACGCCTTCCTGCTTGACCCAGCCGGGCTGGATCCCGAGGCGGAACGCGCCGGCCACCTGGCCGCCATCGGGGGTGCGCGGGATCACGGCGAGGGCGGTGGCCTCGCTCGCCGGGTAGATGACGCAGTTGGAGTAAGGCGGCCAGCGGGGCGAGGCCGGTGGCCTTGTAGGTCTTGAGCATCTTGCGGTGCTGGGAGACACGGGCGGTGGCGATGACGGCCGCGTGGCTTTGTTCACGACTCGTGAAGTCAGTTGTTCACGGGTTTGGAAGGCGTCTGCAGACCGGACGACTCGATGTTCACAAGAACGGGAGTCACCTGCCGACGCCCGGCAACGGCGCGTCGGTGGCTGCCGCCTGCGCCCGTAGCCAGCGCTTTTGCCCCGTGCCCCGAGCGGGCGGTAGTCGGCGTCCGGCCGGCCACCACCGAGGTGCTGCCCTTTCTCGTGAACATCCGGACTGGGCGCTGCCGCCCGAACTGCTGTCGAAACGCTGCTCTGTGACGTGAACAGAGCCAGCCGCGCGCACGTCCGGGCGCCACCACACCTTCTCAAGCTCCGGCCAGGGCTATCCCGGCGTGTAGTGGAGGTAGCGGGCCGGGGACTGACGCAGCTTGCCGATCCCGGACTTGACCGTCTGCTTGACGTAGCGGGCGACCGCGCGCTCGACGGGATCGTCGGCGCCCCGGTTGTAGGCCTCCATCGCCGCCAGGAACTCCTCCGAGGCCATGCCCTGGACGATCCCGAGGGCCGCCATCGTCTCCTTGTAGGCGCGGGCCAAATGTTCCTGCCACGGGTCCAGCCACGCCGCGGCGGCCGGGCGGCGCAGCCAGGCCTGCGACGGCTCGACCGCGAGGCCGAGTTCGTGGATGGCGTAGGCCATGCTCTGGGTGGTGTACCAGTCGGGGCCGGTCGGTGCCTTGCCGTTAGGGGTGAGCGGGCACGGGAACCTCGGGTCCCACTCGACGCCGGAGAACTCCGCGCACCACGCTCCCGGGACCTTCTTGTCGAACCCAGGGCGGTCGTGGTGGACGGGGTCACCGTCGCCGACCAGCAGACGGCTGGAGCCGGACAGGAACGAGGTGTTGGTGTCGATGCCGACCACGAACAGGAACGCCGACTCGGTGTCGGCGACGTCGCGGTGCCAGTTCCACGCCTCCTCCCGCATCGCGTCCCTCTCCTCGTCCCGGCCTTGGGCGAGCGGGTGCTCCTCCGGGGCCTCCGGTGGGGCCGGCTGCACCGGGCGAGTGAACGAGCCCGGCACCGGTCCGGGCACCCACTTGCCCGTCCACTCCAGCGTCTGCTCGTCGATCTCCTGCACCGGACGGGTCGGCGGGCGCAGCTGGAGGAGGAGCTCGATGCCGTTGGTGCCCATGGAACCGCGCGGGGCGATGACACGGTTGGCGTAGGTGCCCAGGGTGCGGGCGATGTCGGGCGCGTTGGTGTCCGGGTCGATGTTCCAGCCGTTGGAGGGGCCGAGCGCGTCCCAGGGGACGACGGCCAGCTGGACGCACTGGCGGGTCCGGTCCTTGACGAGCTTGTAGATGCGGGTCCAGGAGGAGAAGCCGCGGCGGGTGAGCTGCCAGCCGGACTTGGTGAGCTGCTTGACGATCTTGTGGTCGTCGGGCAGGCGCAGCTGGCTGCGGTCTTCCAGTTCGTCGGGCAGGCCTAGCTTCTTCGCGGCCGAGGCGGTGAGGACGACCATCGGGTCGGCGTCGGCACGCAACCGCAGGAGCCCGCCCTCCTTCAGCCCCCGCCGCCAGCGCGCCGGGGGCGGGTAGCGCAGCACGGTGGAGATGTGG
>NZ_JBHYYB010000204.1:0-5570 GCF_042752535.1 Kitasatospora sp. NPDC059327
CCGGCCTCCACGAGCGCGGCCCACCCACCGGCGCCCGTTCCGTCAGGAAGCCGGAGTCGGCCCCCTGCGCCGTCTCGGCGGCGCGTCGTCCCCCCTCGATCCAGGGGCACCTGCACCCAGGCAAACGGAAGGGGTGCTCGGCCAACGGCTCGGGCACCCCTCCCACAGCACCGGCAATCAGAGCGGGCGGTCCCAGGGGCCGTCGGGGGCGATGAACCGGGCGCCGATGTTGTCGTTCGGGTTGAGGTAGACCAGCGCGGTGAACCATGCCGCGGCCGCCTTTGGATCCCGTCGGCGCAGCAGGTCGGCGTAGGTGAACAGGATCCGGTGGGCGGGCCGGTTGTCGAGCTCGGTGTAGAGGAGGACGTCGGTGAACGGCCAGGGCAGGGACTGCTGGAGCACGCAGACCCCGGCGCGGGCCCACTCCAGCGCGGCGTCCAGCTCGCCGGGCACCTCGCCCTGGTCGTCGTCGAAGCCGCCCTCGACGTCCCGGTCCAGGCCGGCGACCTCGAAGGCGATGGTGGCGTAGGCGTCCAGGTCCCTCGGGTGCAGCCGGCGGTCGCCGATCGTCACCGACGCCTCCTCGTACGCCGCGTCGTATGCCTCACTGCTCTCCTCGTCCGGACTCCAGACCCGCTCCATCCGCCAGGACTGGCGCACCGGCAGCTCGGCGATCCGCCGCTCCAGCTTCGACAGCTTGTCGCCGGCCTCACGGTGCTCGGCGTAGAAGTCGGCCGAGTCGAACTCGCTGTACTCGGGGTCCTGGATCCAGGCCAGCAGCGGCCGGTCCAACGCCGCGAGCGCCTCGGCGGCCAGGCCGGACGGCACCAGCCACGGCAACGTGCCCTCCAAGCTCTTCTCCACGGTCTTCGGGTCCTGGCCCACGGTCGTCTCATCCATACCGGCGATCCTCCACGCCCGCACCTCACGGTGTCCTCGAAGCCGCGGAATCCACCCCACCAAGGCACACCACACGATAGAAGCCGGAAGGCCGTCACCCGCAGGTGACGGCCCTCCAGTGCTTTCTCAGGGCCCCGACCACCTATCGCCGGATCAGCGGTCCGAAAACGGTGGTGCGGTGGGCGGCGGCCCAGAGCGGGTGGACGTCGGCGGGGTCGTGACCGACGGCGGTAAGGAGGCCGACGACGTCCTCCCACCGTGGAGCCATCACGCTGTTCAGAACGCTCGCGACTACCGAGGTGCTCATACCGGTGCGCTCAGACAGGTCGAGCGGCGAGATGCCGGAGCTGTTGACGATGTCGAGCAGCCTGCGGTGCAGGTCCCGGATCGCGTTGCCAGCCTCCGCTTCCTCCTCCGACTGCTGCGCCTCTACCAGCGGTGCTGCGGGAGAGGCCGGCGCGGCTATGGCCGGTTGGTGGATCACGGTCATGTCCCCGCCGACCTGGTAGATGTCGCCGCCCACGATGCTGTTCTGGACCCGGTTGCCGACAACAGACTGGGCGTCCCCGGCCACATCCGCCGGGGCACCCGCCTGCTGCGCAGGGATTCCAGCGGGTGCGGGGGATGCGAGCTTTTCGTGCGGGGGAGTGCCAGACGCGTGTGAGGGCTTGTCCGCCGACGAGGGGGGATTCGCGGCGGCGGTACGACGCAGGTCGAGGAGCTCCTGGCCGTCCACGCGCAGGGCTCCGGCGAGTGCGGCCACGGTGGCGGCGGTCGCTACCGCGCCTTTGGTGGTGAAGGCGTTCTGGACGGTGGTGCGGCCCAGCCTGGTCCTGGCCGCGAGCTGGGTCTTCGCCAGGCCGGCATTGGCCAAGACGTCCTCCAGACGCTTGACCAGCTCGGCGTGCGCCCGCACCCGACCGTCCGGTCCCTCGTCCACCTGCTCGCCCTGCTCGTCGTGCACCTGCCCGCCCCCTTTGCGGCTCCGGCGTGTTCAAGGGTGTTCATTATCGTTCGGGCCGAACCATGGCGAACACCGCCTGCGCGACCTTCGAGGCGTCAACACCCACCAGCACTCGGAGGTTCACCGTGTACACCGCCTTCACCATCCTGACCGCCACCGCCCTGGTCGTCGTGGCCGCGTTGATCGCCGCCGCAGCGGCTGGCAAGCTCGCCCGCCTCGACGGCGCCTCCTACCCCGCCGCCCTTACCCGCGCGGCCACTGCGTTCGCCGCCGTCCTTACCCTCGCCGCCGCCACCGCCGCAGCCCTCGCCCCCTACTTCACCTGATCCCGGGCGCCTGCCGCCGGATAGGAGCCCTCGCCCGGGGTTAGCCCTCCCCTGCACGCTGGCCATACACCCGCCAACCAAGAACAGCCCTGCAGGTCGCCGCCCCGACGGGGTGACGGCCTGCAGGGCTTCCTTAAGGCGGTATCGGCCCAGCGCCATTCAACTGGGCACCGGCCCCGGCCGGTACGGGCCTACCAGGCAACGCCCAAGGCCTCCAGCTGCGAGAGCTGCCCCGGCGTCAGCTTCGCCCGGCGAGCCTTCTGGTTGTTCAACCAGGTACCGAGGGCGAAGTGCGACACCACGACCTGGTCCTCGCCGCCGTCGCCGGCTTCCAGGGTCTCCACCGGTTCCTTGTGCGGGCGGGGGACCCGGGGGTGCCCCTCGCGTCCGACGAAGGAGGCGAGGGCGGCCAGGCCCTGGGCGAACCGGTCGGTGCGGGACACGGCCGGCTTCGCGTCGGCGGCGGCCTTCGCGGCGACCAGCTCGGCGTCGGCCTCGATGCCGACCGCGGCGAGCAGGTCCTTCTGGTCGTCCTCCAGGCCGGGCCAGCCGGCGCGCTGCGCCTGGACCCAGCGGCCGAGCTGCTCGCCCTCGAACACCGTGTCCGCCGGCAGCCGCGTCCAGTCGACCCGGCCGTCGGAGTCGAGCCACCACGACCGGGCGACCGCGTAGGCGCGCTGCCAGGTGATCGGCCAGGTCGGGCACCACCAGGGGTCGATGTCCTCCAGGGCCCGGCGCCGCTCCGGCGCGAGCGCGCCCGCGTCCCCGGCGGGTACCTGGGCGGCGGCCCGCAGTTCGGACAGCCATGTCCCGATGGCGTACCCGCCGACGGAGGCGCGGGCCGGCGCCGCCAGGCTCCCGCTGTGGCTCTTCGCCCAGACCCTGGCCCAGTCGAGGCCGGCCTCGAACCTGGCGTCAGAGACGGACCAGATCATGCCGAGCGCGTCCAGCATCGCCACCCGGTATGACGCCAGCTCACCATTCGCATTCTCACCCCGCCGGTCCGACAGCCACTTTCCCAGCGGGTAATTCCCGTTCTCCCCGACCAGCGCCGAATATGGAACGTCGAGGCCGCCGGTCTCCTCGAACCATTTCCGTGCGTGCCCGATTCCCTCACGCCACAGCTGCGTCTCACCGACCAGCACCCTTGAGGCGATGAACAAGGCGAGTACGTTCTCGTCGACCGGCGTCTGGAACCGCACCGGCAGCGTGAACGCCGACCCGCCGCCCGTACCAGACCCGCCCTCACCAGGGGCGAAAGCCGCCTCGGCGCTGCGCCCGGTCGTCCGCTTGCCGGACTTCTGCGGCACCGCGAGGGCCTCCACCACCTTCGCGTCGTGGCTGCGCAGCGCGGTAAGGATCTTGACTAGGGGACCGTAGGAATCGGACTCCAGAATGTCCCCGGGCTGCTCTCCGGGCTTGAGGAAGACCGGCACGATCAAGCTGGCTGTCTTTCCCTCTCCGGGCTGCATGCGCAGGGCCCGGCCGATGGCCTGGACGATATCCACCACGCTGCCCCTGCCTTGCAGGAGAACCGAATCCGCGTTCGGGATATCGACACCCTCACCCAGGACCTTGCACTGGGACACGACCCGGTGCCTCAGGCCGTCGTCCTCCTCGCTCTTACCAAAATCGCCGATGACCTCCTTGCGGAAATCCACGTCGTGCTCACCGGAGAGCCACTGCGCCCAGAATTCTGCTGGGTATTTCTGGGGGTTTTCGAAGTGCAGCTTCTCGACGGTCTGGTTCAGCGTCTCGGAGAAGTAGCGGGCCTCGATCGTGCGGTTGTGGAAGGTGATGCACCGCTGGAGGTCGCGCTCGACGACGGTCTTGGCCAGCCCGGCCTGGATGGCCGCGATCCGTTCGGCCGGCACCTCGTCCTCGCTGCCGTCCTCCTCCTCGCCGACGCCCGGTCCCCACGGCACGCCCTGCCGCTCGGCAGCGGCCCGGTCACCGTGTGGGTCGCGCAGTTCCAGGACCACGATCTCGAAAGGGGCCAGGAGCTTTCGGTCGATGGCTTCTGCGAGGCCCAGGGAGTAGACGTGCGGGCCGTAGATCCGCTGGTCGTCCATGGACACGGCCAGTTCCTCCGGCAGCGGCTGGTAGGCATCCTCGCGGGTCTTCACGGGACGCTTGGGCGGCGCCCAGATCCGCGGGGTCGCGGTCATGTAGAGCCGGCGCTCCGCGGGGATGGCGCCCTGGTCGTGCACCACGGTCCAGGTTTTCTCCACGCTGCCGGAGGACCGGTGCGCCTCGTCGCAGACCATCAGCCCGAGCGGCGGCAGCCTCTCGCCCTGACGCTCGGCCCAGTACGTGTAGGCGCCCTCGACCGCGCTGACGGACGTGTAGGTGGCGAAGACGGTGGTCGGTCGGCGGTGCTTCGCGGCCTGGGACAGCCACATGCCGATCGCCCGCGGGCTGGTGGAGGCCATCACCCCGTACGGCAGCTCACGGTCGACCAGGGAGCAGATGGCGTGCATGTCCCCGGAGCGCCCGGCCGCCCGCCACGAGCCGATCATCTGCACCAGCAGGTCCAGCGTCGGCACCACGACCAGCACCACGCCGCGGGGCACCAGCCTCTGGCCGGCCACCGCCCCGACGTAGCTCTTGCCGGACCCGGTGGCCATCTGGACGGTCACCCGCAGCCCGTCCGGGGCCGACTGCCCCGGACGGGGGGTGAGACCCCGCACGATGGTCTCCAGGGCCTCCTCCTGGTGCCCGCGCAGCGAGATGCCAACGGCCGCCTGAGCGGCCATCAGGCCGGGCTTTACGACGTTCACGAAGACGTGTCTCCCCTCACCCATTCCCGAGCCCGCACACCGGACCAAGCGGGAAATTCTGACAGTGCTCTACTGATACATTCGACGAACCGGCAACGAAATCCAGTCGACCGGAATACGAGCCCGATTGAGATGGCCACTCGATAGGATATCAGCCACCGGTCATGGAATCCGGCGAATACCCGAAAGACGCGGACTCGGACCCCGCTTCCGGCGGGATCGTCCGACACTTCAAGACTGATACAGTGGGGGCCGTCGCTCACTCTGTCAGGGTAGCGCACCCCACCCGCCGGCGGAGTCGAAACGGTGGCCTGGACCACGGTCTAGACCAATCCGGCGGGAGTGAAGCCGACCCGCACGCGCCCCCGACGCCCACCCTCCCCTCAGTCTGCCTGTCTTGACTTCAGCCATGATCCCAGTTCAGCTGCCTGAACTGGGATCAGCCCTCCGGCATCATGGAGCGGAGCGGAGTGATGCCCGGCCCGAGCGGAGCCGGGCCGGCCTGACCGAAGGGAAGGCCACGGACACGCGGAGCGGGTCCGCCCACCGCCCGAAGGGCGGTGGCGAAACGGAGGGCCGAAGGCCTGGAGGGACCCGCTC
>NZ_JBHYYB010000205.1:0-5465 GCF_042752535.1 Kitasatospora sp. NPDC059327
TAGAGGATGAGGTCTTCGTCGAGGGTGATGCGGCCGAAGTCCATGGCGACGGTGGTGGTCGTCTTGCCGGAGACGTGGCTGAGGTCGTCGATGCCTGCGGACGCGGAGGTCATGACGGCTTCGGTGCGCAGGGGGTTGATCTCGGAGACGGCGCCGACGAGCGTGGTCTTGCCGACGCCGAAGCCGCCGGCGACGACGATCTTCGCGGAGGTGGTGGCGCGGGTGGGGGCGGCCGCGTTAGAGCTTGCGAAGTCCACTGAGGACCCTTTCGAGCAGCGTGACGTCGGGCTGGTTTCCGGATTCGCCGCCGGAAGCGGGCTGGTGGATGGCGACCAGGCCGGCTTCGGCCAGGTCGGCCACGAGGATGCGGGCCACCCCCAGAGGCAGGGAGAGCAGCGCCGACACCTCGGCGACGGACTTGACCTCGGTGCACAGGGTGCAGATCCGCTGGTGCTCGGGGAGCAGGGTGGCCAGGCGCTGCGGATCGACGTTGGCCGAGACGAGCGCCTCCAGCGCCAGCTCGTACCGCGGCCGGGTCCGTCCGCCGGTCATCGCGAACGGCCGGATCAGCGGGCCCGAGTCGTAGTCGTCCTCGAACTCCTCGACGTACCCGGGGTCCTGGGCCGGCGTCTGGCCGGGGCCGTGCTGCGGGCCGGGGGCGGAGTGCCGGCCGGGCAGGTGGCCGGTGGTCCCTCCCGGTGCCGGGTAGCCGGCCGGGGGCGCGTCGTACGAGGGCTGCCGGCCGTACTGGCCGTCCCCGTACTGCTCCTGTGGGTAGGGCCGGCCGTACTGCTGCTGGTCGTACGGCTGGCCGTACGGCTGACCGTACGGCTGACCGTGGCCGGCGACGCCGGGTGCTCCGAAGGCGTCATGGCCCGTGCCAGGGTACGGAACGCCGTACTGGCCGCTGCGGTCGTCGGGCGGTGTCACGGTTCCTCTCCTCACAAGGTGCGGCGGTGCGGTGCGAGCTCTGGCACAGGTCCGGAGCCGGTGGTGCGAAGGCCGTACAACGTCCGAACCCGAGCCCGCCGAAGCGGGCCCGGGACGGGCGTGGAGGTGCTTCGAATACCAGGACGGTATCCGACGAACCGTCAGTGCAGGAGACTGCCCTGGAGTTCTGCGCGGAGTGCGGGGGTGAGGACGGCGCCGGCGCGGTCGACGAGCAGCGCCATCTCGTAGCCGACGAGACCGATGTCGGAGTCGGGGGAGGCGAGGACGGCGAGGGCGGAGCCGTCGCTGACGGCCATCAGGAACAGGAAGCCGCGCTCCATTTCGACGACGGTCTGGTTGACCTCGCCGCCCTCGAAGATCCGGCTGGCGCCGGAGGTGAGGGAGGTGAGGCCGGAGGCGACGGCGGCGAGCTGGTCGGCGCGGTCGCGGGGGAAACCTTCGGACATGCACAGCAGGAGGCCGTCCGCGGAGACCACCACCGTGTGCGACACCCCGGGGGTGTTGTCCACGAAATTGGTGATCAGCCAGTTCAGGTTCTGTGCGGCCTGGCTCATCTGACTCAACTCAACGCTCCTGGTGGTTCGAGCCGCCGAAGAGATCGGTACGGTTCTGCTGTCCGTTGCCGGACGGGTCTGCCTGATCGGGGTCGATCCGGAAGCTTCCGGTGTTGCCTGCGCTGCGGCCCTGCTCCACACCGCGGCGCAGGTTGGTGAGCCGGCCGCGGACCTCCTCGGGGCTGCGGGAGACCTGCGGCCCGTCCTGCGGAGTGGGCTTGGCGTTGCCGGCCACCAGGTTCTGCTTGGGCACGCGGCGGGGGAGGCCGGACGGGGTGGTCCCGCCGGAGGCGGGCTCCCGCAGCTGCTCGGCGCGCTGCCAGGCACCGTCGTTGGGCGACTGCCAGGCGGCGCTGGTCGGGCCGGTCGGTCCGGTGGGGCCGTAGCCGCCCAGCGCGGACACCTCGTGGCCACGCGGTTCGGTGGGGGCCGAGGTGTCCTTGGCACCGGCGAACCAGTTCGGGGTCTCACCCGTGTCCCGGCCGCCGTCCTGCTGCGGCGCGGTACCGGGACCGCCACCGGCCAGCTGCTGGCCGGGGCGGCGCTGCGGCAGGCCGGACGGCAGGGTGGCGGCCGGCAGGGCCGGCGGCTCGGGGCTGTACGGGTGGCCCGCGGGGGCCTCCTCGGCGCCGTACTGCTCGTCGGCGTAGCCCTCGTAGCCCTGCTGGGCGTACTGGCCGTACTGGCCGTCCTGGCCCTGCTGCCCGCCTTGGTCCTGGCCGTACTGGTCGTCGCCGTAACCCTGCTGCGGGAACCGGCCGTAGGCGTCCTGGCCGTAGTCGTTCTGCCCGTACTCGGTACCGGCGTAGCCGTCCTGGGCGTACCCGTCCTGGCCGTAGCCGTACTGCTCGTCGGGGTAGCCGGCCTGACCCTCGTACCCCTGCTGGGCGTCCTGGGCGTACTGGACGTCCTGGCCGTAGCCGTCGTCGTTGCGCCGGCCGTACGCCGGGTACTCCTCCTCGACCTCGGCGTCGACCACCGGCTGCTCGGACATCCCGTGCGGGCCGGACTCCAGGGCCGCCCGGCGGACCTGGTCGAGCCGCTGGGAGCGCTGGACGGCCTCCAGGGCGGGGCTGAAGCCGCTGGAGCCGGCGTGTCCGTTGCCGGTGAGGTGGTCGTCGAAGCCGAGCTCGGCGGCGCTGCGCGGCTGGTTCTGGACCTCGGCGGCCCAGTCGGCCGGGGCCGGCTCCTGGTCGGCGAAGATCCGGGACACGGTGAACTGCTCCTCCGGCTCCGGGGCCGCGCCCATCTGGGTCAGGAACGGCGGGAGCATGACCAGCGAGGTGGTGCCCGCGGACTCGCCGGAGGGGCGGAGCTGGACGCGGACGTCGTGCCGCTGGGAGAGCCGGCCGACCACGAAGAGGCCCATGCGGCGGGAGATGGTGGCGTCGACGGTGGGCGGCTCGGCCAGCTTCTCGTTGATCTCGGCGAAGTCCTCGGCGGTGAGGCCGATGCCCTTGTCGTGGATCTCGACCAGCACCCGGCCGTCCGGCAGGCGGGTGGCGTTGACCAGCACCCGGGTCTGCGGGCTGGAGAACGAGGTGGCGTTCTCCAGCAGCTCGGCGAGCAGGTGGACGAGGTCGGTCACGGCGGCGCCGACGACCTCGGCCTCGGGGATGCCGGAGAGCTCGACACGCTCGTACTGCTCCACCTCGGAGGCGGCGGCGCGGAGCACGTCGACCAGCGGGACCGGGGTGTTCCAGCGGCGGCCGGCCTCCTCGCCCGCGAGGACGAGCAGGTTCTCACCGTTGCGGCGCATACGGGTCGCGAGGTGGTCCAGCTTGAAGAGGTTCTCCAGCTGGTCCGGGTCGGCCTCGTTGTTCTCCAGGTCGGTGATCAGCGCCAGCTGGCGCTGGATCAGGCTCTGGCTGCGGCGCGACAGGTTGGTGAAGATCGCGTTGACGTTCCCTCGCAGCAGGGCCTGCTCGGCGGCCAGCGCGACGGCCTGCCGGTGGACCTGGTCGAAGGCGCGGGCGACCTCGCCGATCTCGTCCTTGCCGTGCAGCGGGATCTGGCTGACCGAGGTGTCCACCCGGTCCGGGTCGGTCTTGGAGAGCTTCTCGACGAGGTCCGGCAGGCGGTGGTCGGCGATCTCCAGGGCGGCGTTGCGCAGGGTGCGCATGCCGAGAATCATCGAGCGGGCCACGTAACCGGTGAGGACACCGGCGAGGACCAGCGCGGCGAGCACGATCGCCGAGTTGAGGATGGCGTCGTAGAGCGCGTTGTCCCGCAGGTCGGCGGCGTCGTGGAGGACGTCGTCCAGCAGCGCGACCTCGGTGGCGCGCAGGCTGGCGATGTGGGTGTTGGAGGCCTGCTCCCAGTTCTCCTTGGTCAGACCGGCGTCCTTGGCCTCCTTGTAGGCGGCGTCGGCGGCGGCCTTGCCCTTGGACTGGCCTTCGGCGGCGGCCTGGGTGTAGGCGGCGCCGAGGGCCAGCAGGCCCGTCATGGTCGGCGCGCTGCCGTTCGGCATCCGGTAGGCGGCGCGCTGGTCGGCGGCGGCCTGGGCGACCTGGGCGTCGGCGTACCGCCTGGCGTCCTCGGGGGCGCTGCCGGTGTTGAACTCGGAGAGCGAGACCTGCTCCAGCTTCTGGGAGACCAGGAGCTGCTGGATCAGGTCGGTGTTCTCGTACCGGGTGGTGGACTGGGCCGAGATGCCGACCAGCAGGTGGAGCATCAGCGCGCGCTGGGTCGAGGCCGAGGCCTTGGCCAGCGACATGGCGTAGATCGCGCGGCCCTTGCTGGTGATGTTGCTGCTGCCGAGGCCGACCGAGTTGTCGTAGGCCAGCAGCGGGGCGAGCATCACCGAGTAGGCGGACTGGGTCGCGGTGGCGAACAGCTCCGGCTTGTAGGCGGTGTCGCGCAGGTGCGGCAGGAAGATGACGGCGCTCTGGAACGCCGAGTGCCGGTGCGGCAGCTCGGCGGACTTGTCGGTCGCCTCGTAGGCCGCGTTGTAGGCCTTGAGCGCGGTGTCGGTGGTGGCGCGGGTCTTGGCGACGTCGCCGTTCGGGTCCTGGCCGGTCAGCAGGGGACTGAGCGTCTTGTCGCGCTCGTTCTCCAGCGCTTCGGCGAGCTCGGTGGCCGCCTTGGCCAGACGGGCGGTCTTCTCGGCGCGCGAGGCCTTGACGTAGCCGTCGACCGAGGTGTTCACGCGCAGGCCGCCGAAGACCAGGCCGATGATGACCGGGATCAGCAGGATGGCTATCAGACGGGCCGGCACGCGCCAGTTGCGGGGCCGGAGGAAGTCGTACCGGCTGTTGCCCTTGCCGCCGCTCCCGTCGTCCCCGGACCCGCCGGCACGGCGCTCCGCGGAGGCGGTCGGCGGCTTCGGCGCGGGGGCCGGCGGGCGCTCCTCGACCGGCGTGAACGCGGAGAATCCGGCCTGGTCCGTTGCGTTACCGTTCGGCTCGCTCTGGCGGGGCTCGGAGCGCCGCTGCGGGGCGACCTGCTGCTTACGCCTCACTCGACAACAACCTCTCGGCCGATTGGCGGCCATGGATCAATCCAGCGCTACCCCTGGCAGCGGCCCGCTGCTGGGTGGGACTGCCGTAATGGATTTAGGGGTAGCTGGAATTTCAGCACGTGCAGGGATGGGGGACAAACAGGTGTCGGTACCGGCCTGCTGATGCACAATTCGGACATTCGCCGACATCGTGGAGCAAAACCGTGGTCTTCTGGCGCTGAGCGATGCTAAATCGCTACACATGGTCATTGTTGATCACAAAATGCCTACCGAACTGTTATCCGCCGCTTATGCGGGGGTCTTGCGTGGGCCGCCCGGACGACACCTCTCCCGTAGCCGGAGGTGCCCCGGCGCCCGACCGTGACGGTGGGGCGCCGGGGCTGCCGACCTGCGGGTTCCGCTCAGCGCAGGCGGGCGAGGAGGGCGTGTTCGACGAGGGTGATGAGGGCGCTCTTGGCGCTGTCGCGTCGTCGGGCGTCGAGGGTGATGACGGGGGTGTC
>NZ_JBHYYB010000206.1:0-5452 GCF_042752535.1 Kitasatospora sp. NPDC059327
GCGAGGGAGTCCAGATCAGGCGTCACAACCGATCTTTGGACTCCCTCGCTTCATGTCATGCGCGCCAGCGAGCCCTTGGCATCAATCATCTAGCCGGGCGCTCCCGAGGCACGGAACGGAATCCTCCCGGTCGTGGACGCGATCTCGCGCGGTTCTCCCGGTGGATTCCCGACATCACCGTGAATGCCGACGCAGCGTCAGACGGTCGTCGACCGCCCGGGTTCACGCGTGCCTGCGGAGGGGGATCGGTCACCGGGCCGCCGGTTCCGTCCGCCGGTTCCGTCCGCCGGTTCCGGCCCCGGCGTCGGTGGCGAGCGATGCCGGTCGTGCGGCACGGAGTACCGGCCGGGCCGGGCGTCGTCCCGGTACGGCCGCCGCGTGGCACCGGGCGGTCAGCCGTGTTCCGCCGAGCCGGTGAGCCGGAGCTTGCGCTGGGCCCGCTGGTAGAACGTGGTGCGGCCCAGTCGCACGACGCGTGCGGCGGTGGGCAGCATGGTCACCTCGACGCGGTCGCCCGGCCCGAGCTGGCCGACCAGGCGGCCGTCGGCCTCGACGGCGAGGTCGCCGCTGTGCGGCAGGACCTCCAGGTCGAGCCGCTCGCCGCTGGAGAGGAACACGGACCGGTTGAACGCGGCGTGCGGGGCCACCGGGGTGATCAGCAGCCCCTCCGCGTTGGGGGAGACGATCGGCCCGCCGGCGGAGAAGCTGTACGCGGTGGAGCCGGTCGGCGTGGCGACGACGACGGCATCGGCGGTGTAGGCCACGAAGGGCTCGCCCTGGACCCGGACGGCGACCGCCGCGGACTTGTGGCCCGGGCTGCGCAGGAGCACGACGTCGTTGAGCGCCGTCTCCCGGGCGGTCCGGAAGCGGGCGTGGACGCCGGAACGGTTCTCCACGGTGAAGCGGTGGGCGTCGATGGCGTCCAGCGCGGCGGGGAGCTCCGGGATGTCGACCTCGGCGAGGAAGCCCAGGCGTCCCACGTTGACGCCCAGGACGGGCGCGTGGCCCCCGGTCGAGAGCCGCATGGCCCGCAGCATGGTGCCGTCCCCACCGAGGCTGAGCAGCAGGTCGGCGCTCGTGGTCATCTCCTCGGCCGCGACCGGGATGGCCTCGCAGCCGATCCGGGCCACCTCCGCCGTCAGCCCCAGGACCTTCGTCCCCCGGGCCCGGCTCCAGCGGACCACGGCCTCCACGGTGGGCGCGCAGGTCCGCTCCGGGTGGAGCACCAGCCCCACTGTGCCGATGAATCCCATCCGGGGCACCTCGAATCGGCCGGGCCACTGTTGCTCAGTCCAGTCACGCACAACCGGTCGCCACCTTCAAGGCCACCATCGGGCTCTCGCGACCTCGGCGAACAGCGCCGTCCGGCCCTCGGCGTCGCGCCGGTCGGCGCCGCGCGCGTAGGCGCGCCCGCTCGCCCGGAACCGCCTGCCGGTTCTGAGGCCGGCGGGGCCGGGGTGGGCGGACGGTCGCGATCAGCAGCCCGTCGTACGGGTGCGGTGCCTCGGCGATCGAGTCCGCCGACACGTCGGGTCCGTGGGGGTCGGCGGGGTCGATCAGCCGCACGCGGAGTTCCCGGCCGCGGCAACGCCTCGCTCCCGCGGCCGTACCGGTTCGCTTCGGCGCTCCCACCTGCCGCGATCTAGCATGAAACAGGAGGTTCGGCTCGATGTCCCGCGCCACTGGGTGAGGAGGCCGCCATGGCGGAGTACGGCGGAGGCGGATTCGGGCGGACGGTCGGTTCCCGCTATCCACCGATCTCCGAGCACGGCCTGATCGGCGATCTCCGGACCGCCGCGCTGGTCGCCACCGACGGCACCATCGACTGGTACTGCTGCCCACGCTTCGACGCGCCCAGCGTGTTCGCGTCGATCCTCGACGCCGACCGGGGCGGCAGTTTCGAACTGTGTGCGGACGTGCCGACCCGTACCCGGCAGTTCTACTTCCCCGACACCAACGTCCTGATCACGCGGTTCTTCGCGGCGGACGGGGTGGCGGAGATCCAGGACTTCATGCCCGTGGTGGACGAGTCCCGCGAGGCGGACCGCCACCGGCTGATCCGGCGGGTGCTCTGCGTCCGCGGGGTGCTGCCGTTCCGGGCGAAGATCGCCCCGCGCTTCGGCTACGGCGCCGAATCGCACACCACGCACCTCGAAGCCGGCCAGGCCGTGTTCCGCTCCCCGTCACTGGCGCTCGCGCTGACCTCCACGGCACCGCTGGAGAGGGACGGCCCGGACGTGTCGTCGCACTTCAAGCTCCTGGAGGGCGAGTCCCACGTGTTCGCCCTCGACCGGATCGGCGACGATGTCCCGGCCCGGTCCTGTCCGCGTGCCGAGGCGCAGGAGCAGGCCGAGGCGACGGTCCGGTTCTGGCGCCACTGGCTGGCCGGGTCGCGCTACCACGGGCGGTGGCGGGAGATGGTGAACCGCTCGGCCCTGGTGCTCAAGTTGCTCACCTACGCGCCGACCGGGGCGATCGTCGCCGCACCGACCACCAGCCTGCCGGAGCGGATCGGCGGCGAGCGCAACTGGGACTACCGCTACGTCTGGGTCCGGGACGCCGCCTTCTGCGTCTACGCCATGCTGCGCCTGGGGTTCACCGCGGAGGCCGAGGCGTTCATGGGGTTCCTCGACGAACGCGGCATCATGCGCGGCGCCGGTGCGGCCGGCCCGTTGCAGATCATGTACGGCATCGACGGACGCAGTGAGCTGCCCGAGTACGAGCTGCCGCACCTGGAGGGCTACCTCGGCTCCGCGCCGGTCCGGGTCGGCAACGCCGCCACCGGCCAGCTCCAACTGGACATCTACGGAGCCCTGATCGACTCCGTCTACCTGTACGACAAGTGGGGACAGCCGATCAGCAGCGCCCGCTGGGACGAGGTCGGCACGGTGGCGGACTGGCTCTGCGAGCACTGGGACCAGCCCGACGAGGGCATCTGGGAGACCCGCGCGGGCCGCCGGGACTTCGTCTACTCGCGGCTGATGTGCTGGGTCGCGCTGGAACGGGCGATCCGGATGGCGAACCGGCGCGGGCTTCCCGCCGACCTGCCCCGCTGGCGGCAGTCCCGCGACGCGATCTACCGGCAGATCATGGCCCGCGGCTGGTCGGACGAGCGCGGCACGTTCGTCCAGGGGCTGGACGACAGGATCCTTGACGCGTCCCTGCTGATGATGCCGATGGCCAAGTTCGTCTCGCCCACCGACCCCAAGTGGCTCTCCACCCTGGACGCCCTGACCACGGACCTGGTGTCCGACTCCCTGGTCTACCGCTACGACCCGGCGGCCAGTCCGGACGGACTCCGAGGCGCCGAGGGCACCTTCTCGATCTGCTCCTTCTGGTACGTCGAGGCGCTGGCCCGGGCGGGTCGGCTGGAGGAGGCCCGGCTGGCCTTCGAGAAGATGCTCACCTACGCCAACCACGTCGGCCTGTTCGCCGAGGAGATCGGCCCGACCGGCGAACAACTCGGCAACTTCCCCCAGGCCTTCACCCATCTCTCGCTGATCAGCGCCGCCTTCAACCTGGACCGCGCCCTGGGTTGACCGGGCCGGCTCCCGCCGGCTGCCGGGTGGGGTACGCGGGGAGGCTCCGTCCGCTCGTGAGCACGACGTCCCGGCGGAGACGAGAGGGTGCCACACCTGTGCGGCGGGTCCCACCGGTCGTGCGGCCTCCACCGGGGTCTCACCTGGTCACGGGTGAGACCGTTCGCGGGGCGGTCGCGTCCTGCGGGAAGTCCGCGGGATAGGCCTCCGTGAAGTCCGCGGACCGCCCGACGGCGCTCCACTTCTCGTCCTGCGCCAGCAGCCGCCGGTCCTGGGCGATGGACCCCTCGGACGCCATCACGCCGAGTGCGAGGTTGGTCGGGATGTCGCGGCGCTTCGCCATCCGCACCAGGATCTCCGCGGCGCGCGCCGGGTCGCCGGCCGGCCCCTCGGTGCTCTGCCGGATGCGCCGGTTGATCGCGCCGACGGTGGAGTCGTAGCCCTCGGGCACGTCGTGCACGGTCATCGAGGGGCCGGCCCAGTCGGTGCGGAACCCGCTCGGTTCGACGACCAGGACCCGGACGCCGAACGGCGCGGTCTCGGCCCGCAGCACCCGGCTGAAGCCGTCGATCGCGAACTTCGCGGCCTGGTAGGAGGCGATGCCGGGGGAGCCGCCGACGCGGCCGCCCATGGAGGAGAACTGGACGACCAGCCCGTCGCGCTGCTCGCGCAGCAGGGGGATCGCCGCCTTGGTGACGTTGTAGACGCCCCAGAAGTTCGTCTCGAACTGGGCGCGGAAGTCCTCGTCGTCGGTGGTCTCGATCGGCGAGACGTTGGCGTAGCCGGCGTTGTTGACCAGCACGTTGATCCGTCCGAACCGCTTCCCGGCTACCGCCAGCGCCGCCCGAGCGGCCGCGGGATCGGTCACGTCGAGCGCGATCGGGGCGATCCGGTCGCCGAACTCGGCGGCCAGGTCGTCGAGCTGTTCGGGCCGGCGGGCCGTCGCCGCGACGGTGTCGCCCGCCTCCAGGGCGGCGCGGACGAGGGCGCGGCCGAAGCCGCGGGACGAGCCGGTGATGAACCAGGTCTGCTGCGGGGTGTCGTTCGTGTTCTCTGCCATGCACTTAGCGAAACATGGTTTTGTTAATAGCGCAACCCCGTTGCGCTAGCATGGGTGCGTGGACACCACCGACTTCCAGCGCGCCCGCTCCCCGCGGGCCAAGCAGCAGCGGGAGGCCGCCATCCTGGACGCCGCCCGGGCCCTGGGTGCCGAGCACGGCATCCGGCAGGTCACGCTGACCGACATCGCCGCGGCCGTGGGCATGCACAAGTCCGCGCTGCTGCGCTACTTCGAGACCCGGGAGGAGATCTTCCTGCGTCTCACCGCGACCGGCTGGCAGGAATGGGCGCCGGTCCTGGGTGCGGAGATCGGCCGGGTCGCCGATGGCGACGCGGCGGGCGTGGCCGCCGCCTTCGCCCGTACCCTCGCGGCCCGCGGCATGTTCTGCGACCTGCTCGCGCAGGCGCCGATGAACCTCGAACGCAATGTGTCGGTCGAGGCGGTGCGCGAGTTCAAGCTGGTGACGCTGGCCGCCGTCGGCGCGATCGTCACCGCGGTCCGCGCGCGGCTGCCGGAGCTGGTCGAGGCCGACGGCGTGGACCTGATGGCCGCCGCGACATCGATGGCGGGCTCCTTCTGGCAGATCGCGACGCCGGGACCGGAGGTCGCGGCGCTGTACCGCGGCGATCCGCGGCTCGCGCACGCGATCGTCGAGGTGGAGCCGCGGCTTGCGCGGATCCTGACGGCGATGCTGGACGGAATCGTCGCGGGCCGCCGGGGCGAGGTCTCACCGAGCTGAGTTGGGGCCCGCCCGGGGCGGACGCTGTTGGTTAATTCGGGCCCTGCTTCGCCCCGCCGACTGGTTGGTCGGCGGGGCGAAGCGCTGCGAAGTGGCTGGTTAGGGTGCGGGCTC
>NZ_JBHYYB010000207.1:0-5435 GCF_042752535.1 Kitasatospora sp. NPDC059327
CCCGGGAGTGATCCCGGGCGCGCCCGCGCCTTTCCGTGAGGGTGCCCGGCGCGGTGTGCCGCCGCGGGCACCGCGGGTGCCCGCCGCCGGGCCCGTAGAGTCGACGCCGGACCGGCGGCGACACGGCCGGGTGACAGAGCGCCACACCGCGACCAAGGGCGAGGGCAGACGCATGACACTCTTGACGGCACTTCAGGGCGACTTCGGCGACTCCGACGACGCGCTGCGGATCGACGGGCGGGAGCTCTCCCGCGAGCAGCTGCTCGGCGCGGCGACCGTGGTGGCCGACCGGGTGGCCGGCGCCCCCGCGCTGGCGGTGCTCGCCCGGCCCACCGCCGAGACCGTCGTCGCCGTGGTCGGCGGGCTGCTGGCCGGGGTGCCGGTGGTGCCACTGCCGCCCGACTCCGGCCCCAAGGAGCGCGCGCACATCCTGCGCGACTCGGGTGCCGCGCTGCTCGCGCACGCCGTCGGGGACACAGCCCCGGAGGCCGGCGTCGTGTCCCCGCTGCCCGTCGACCTGACGGAACGGTCCGCCACCGGCCACGCCGAGCCCGCGCCGGACGCGACGGCGTTCGTGCTCTACACCTCGGGGACCACCGGCGCTCCGAAGGGGGCGATGATCCGTCGCTCCGCCGTCGCCGCCGACCTGGACGCCCTGGCCGAGGCCTGGCGGTGGACCGCCGACGACACCCTGGCGCACGGTCTGCCGCTCTTCCACGTCCACGGCCTGGTGCTCGGCGTGCTCGGCGCCCTGCGCACCGGCAGCCGACTGGTGCACACCGGGCGGCCCACACCGGGCGGCTACGCGGCCGCCGGTGCCAGCCTGTACTTCGGCGTGCCGACGGTCTGGTCCCGGCTGGCCGCCGACCCGGCGGCGGCCGCCCGGCTGGCCTCGGCCCGGCTGCTGGTCTCCGGCAGCGCGCCGCTGCCGGTGCCGGTCTTCGAGAAGCTGACCGCATTGACCGGGCACGCCCCGATCGAGCGGTACGGCATGACGGAGTCGCTGATCACCGTGTCCACCCGGGCGGACGGCGAGCGCCGCCCCGGCAGCGTCGGGCTGCCGCTGACGGGTGTGCGGACCAGGCTGGTCGGCGAGGACGGCGCGCCCGTCCCGCACGACGGGGAGAGCGTCGGTGAGCTGCAGGTCGCCGGGCCGACCCTGTTCACCGGTTACCTCAACCGGCCGGACGCCAACGGTGAGGCCTGGACGGCGGACGGCTGGTTCCGCACCGGGGACGTCGCCGTGATCGGCGAGGACGGGTTCCACCGGATCGTCGGCCGTGCCTCGGTGGACCTCATCAAGAGCGGCGGCTACCGGATCGGAGCGGGCGAGGTCGAGGCGGCCCTGCGGGACCACCCGGCGGTCGCGGACGCCGCGGTGGTGGGCGCGCCCGACGAGGACCTCGGCCAGGCGGTGGTCGCCTACGTCGTCCCGGACGGCGCGGTGACGGGGGACCAGCTGACGGCGTTCGTCGCGGAGCGGCTCTCGGTGCACAAGCGGCCCCGGCGGGTGGTGCTGGTGTCCGAACTGCCCAGGAACGCCATGGGAAAGGTGCTGAAGAAGCAGCTGCTGGCGGAGTCGGCACTCGGGTGACGGGCGGTCATCCGGTGACGGTCGCTCATCTCCACGACCGTCACCCCGCCCGTCCTCCTCACCTTCCGTGAACCCTTCCTTTGGCGCACTCCACTGCGCGCTGTGAGCGGCCGCGTGCCTAACGTGACACGCAGGCAGAACTGAATCCCAGAGTGACGAGCGGCGGCTTCCGGTCGCAGGACCGGGAGCCGCCGCGTGTCGGCGGGAAACCCCTCTGCCCTCCCGTTCAGTGTTCAGCCGCGGTTCAGCAGCGTCAGCGGTGCTGGGCAGAGCTGAGCCGCGTTCAGCAAAGGAAGACAGCAGGATGACGACCGTCAACACCGGCGCACCGGGTGCAGCCGACCAGCCGACCGGGCAGACCACCGCCACCACCGACGGGCCGGCGCGCGCCGCCCGACCCTCCCGGGCGGCGCGGGTCCGCCGGGGGATAGGCATGGTGGCCGTGATCGCGGCCGGTGCCGGCGTGATCGGCCTCGGTACCGGCGTGAGCAGCGCGGCCGCCGAGCCGGCGCCGGCCCACGCGGGCTGGGACGGTTCGCGGTACTGGTTCAAGAACAGCCAGGGGCAATGGCGCTGGACCACCCACTACGACGTCTACCAGGCCCGGACCGAGGGCGGTTCGTCCGCCGCCCCGTCGTCGACCTCGTCCGCCTCGTCGTCCTCCGCCGGGGGGATCACGCAGGGCTGGGACGGTTCGCGGTACTGGTTCAAGAACAGCCAGGGCCAGTGGCGCTGGACCACCCACTACGACGTCTACCTGGACCGGACGGGCGGTGGCTCCTCCGACGGTTCGTCGTCCGGTTCGTCGTCCGGTTCGTCGTCGGGCTCGTCGTCGGGCTCGGCCGGGTCGTCCGGCGGGTCCGTCGCGCCGGCGGCCGACGGGGATGTCGAGACGGCGGTGCAGTTCGCGCTCGCCCAGCTCGGCAAGCCGTTCCGGACGGCCGGCAACGGGCCGGACGGGTACGACTGCTCGGGCCTGGTGCAGCAGTCGTTCCGGCGCGGGGGCATCGACCTGCCGCGGGTGGCCAACGACCAGTACGCCGCGACCACGCCGGTCCGCGCCAGCCAGCTCCAGCGCGGTGACCTGCTCTTCTGGTCGGACGACGGCAGCGCCCGGGGCATCCACCATGTGGCGATCTACCTGGGCGACAACCAGTACGTCGAGGCGGCCCGGCCCGGGACCAACATCCGCGTCTCGCGGATCAGCGGCGGTTACTACCCGACGCACATGGGCCGCCCCTGAGGCCTGCGCCCGCCGGGGTGACGCCCGGTCGGTGGGACGGCGCTCCTGTCGCCGTCCCACCGGCCGGGCGCGCGGGGGTCGGGGTCCGGTGCTCCGCCGGTTCGACGCTCCGGCGGTTCGGTCCTTCGGCGGTTCGGTCCTTCGGCGGTTCGGTCCTTCGACGCTGGGGAGGTTCGGCGCCGTGGAGCTTCGGGCTTTGTCGCCTCGGCGCTTCGGTTGTTCGGCGCTTCGGTTGTTAGTGGATTCAGGGATTCACCGCTTCAGGATTCAGCGCTTTGTCGCTTTGTCGGGGTCGTGGTGGTCCTGGGGCGGGTGGGGGCGCGAGAGGTGTGTAAGGGGGCGCGCGTAAGGTAGGTGGCCGCCGGTTGTCAGGGGCGTGCGGACCGGCGTCCGGGCAGGCGCGCCCGCTGTGCTGCGAGGTGCCTGGCCTGGGCACATGCCCCTGTCACACGGCGGGGCCGGCGACGACGGCCGAGCCCGGTACGGAGGTATGGGGACCGGCGCGGCGGGGGTACCACCTCGGGTGGCGCTGGTTCGGCCGACGGGGGCGCCGCCCGGTGCGAACGGCATCGGGGGAAGTCGAGGGGCAGGGGACGTTGTGATCGTCTGGGTCAATGGCACATTCGGGGCGGGCAAGACGACTGCCTGCCGTGAGTTGGTGGAGCTGCTGCCGGGGAGCACGCTGTTCGACCCCGAACTCGTCGGGTTCGGGCTGCGGAACCTCCTGCCGGCCGACCGGCTGGCCGCGGTGTCCGACTTCCAGGACCTCCCGGCGTGGCGCCGGCTCGTCCCCGAGACGGCGGCCGCGCTGCTCGGAGAGGTGCCGGGCCCGCTGGTGGTCCCGATGACGCTGCTGCGGGAGGACTATCGGGACGAGATCTTCGGCGCGCTCGCCTCCCACGGCATCACGGTGCACCACCTCGTCCTGGACCCTGAAGAAACGATCCTGCGTGCGCGGATCGCCGAGCGTGACGAGTGCCCCGGCGATCCCGAGCGCAGCGAGCGCGTCCGGCAGTGGTGCCTCGAACACCTGCCGCGCTACCGGGCCGCCCGCCGCTGGCTCATCGAGGACGCCCGGATGGTCGACAACGGCGAGCTGACCCCGGGGGAGACCGCCGCCCGGCTCGCCCAGCTGGTCCGGGAGGGCTCGGCCCGCTGCCCGATCGTCCAGACCCCGGACCCGACCGGGGACACGGTGGCCTCGGCCGTCCTGTTCTTCGACGAGCAGGACCGGGTCCTGCTCGTCGACCCGGTCTACAAACCGGACTGGGAGTTCCCCGGCGGAGTGGTCGAGCGCGGCGAGGCGCCGACCGACGCCGCCCTGCGGGAGACCGCCGAGGAACTGGGCCTGCGCCTCGACCCGGGCGCGCTGCGGCTGCTCGCCGTCGACTGGGAGCCGCGCACCGGTCCGCGTCGCGGCGGCCTGCGGCTGGTCTACGACGGCGGTCTGCTGGACGCGGCCGCCCGGCAGAGTCTGCTGCTCCAGCAGGAGGAGCTGCGCGGTTGGCGCTTCGTCAGCCTGGACGAGGCCGCCGGTCTGCTGCCCCCGGGCCGGTACCGGCGACTCGCCGCCGCCCTGGACGCCCGCCGCAGCGGCGAGTTGCGCTACCTGGAGGCCGGGCGCCGGGCGGGGCTGGGGCTGGCCCGGGCGGCCGACGCGGCGTAGCCGGCCCGTGGGCGGCAGGATGAGGGCATGCCGTTCACACTGAGCCACCCGGCTGCCGTCCTGCCCCTGCTGCGTGCGGCGGGCGCGCGCGGGCCGCTGGTGGCCTCGGCGCTGGTCGCCGGGTCGATGGCGCCCGATGTGCCGTTCTTCCTGGAGTCGCTGCTGCCCGGCGTCTACGGGCAGGGCGGGACGACCCACCGGTGGTGGGCGGTGCCCACCGTGGACGTGGCGATCGCCGGCGTGCTGGTGGCCGGGTGGCACGGGCTGCTGCGCGCTCCGCTGGTGGCCCTGCTCCCCGAGCGCTGGGCCGGCGCCGCCGAGGCGCTGACGGTCCGGCGGGGTGGCGCCGTCAGCGCGGCCTGGTTCGCCGGCTCGGCGGCGCTGGGCGCGGCCACCCACATCGGCTGGGACGCCTTCACCCACGAGGGCAGGCTGGGTGTCCGGCTGCTGCCGGTGCTCGACCGGACGGTCGCCGGGCTGCCGCTGTACACCGTGCTGCAGTACGGCAGTTCTGCGGCGGCACTGGCGGCGCTGGCCGGGCACCTGGCGCGGGCGGCCCGCGCGGTGGAGCCGGTCCGGCCGGTCGCGGTGCTCCCGACGGGGGTCCGGCGGGTCGCCGTGGCGGCGCTCGGCGCGGCCACGGCGACCGGGGTGGCGCACCGGCTCACGCCGCTGCGGCGGAACCTGATCCCGGAGTTCTGCTTCGGGGCCGGTGCGGGCCTCGCGGTCGGCGCGCTCGGGTACGCGCTGGCGTACGCGGGCGCGGCTCGGGTGGCGGGCCGGTTCGGGGGTGGGCGCCGGGTACCCGGTGCGGAGTGGCCGGCCGGTCGGCTCCCGGGGTGGCGGGGGGGGGGTACCCGCGGACCCCCCGGGCCCCGCCCCCGCCCGGGCGGGGGGCCGGGCACCGCCAGCGCCCGTACCCCGACCCGCCC
>NZ_JBHYYB010000208.1:0-2500 GCF_042752535.1 Kitasatospora sp. NPDC059327
ACTGAGCTAATGGCTAGCTCTAAAAGTGATTCAAAATTTTTAAATAAAATGGCTGGGCTAGCTGGATTCGAACCAGCGCATGACGGAGTCAAAGTCCGTTGCCTTACCGCTTGGCTATAGCCCATTAATTAAGAATGGTGGAGGGGGGCAGATTCGAACTGCCGAACCCGAAGGAGCGGATTTACAGTCCGCCGCGTTTAGCCACTTCGCTACCCCTCCATCATTTAGAGTGCCGGCTAGAGGACTTGAACCCCCAACCTACTGATTACAAGTCAGTTGCTCTACCAATTGAGCTAGACCGGCAAATGGTGGCTCGGGACGGAATCGAACCGCCGACACGAGGATTTTCAGTCCTCTGCTCTACCGACTGAGCTACAGAGCCTTATTAAAAAAAGGCGGTCCCGACCGGGGTCGAACCGGCGATCTCCTGCGTGACAGGCAGGCATGTTAACCACTACACCACGGGACCATTTGGTTGCGGGGGCAGGATTTGAACCTGCGACCTTCGGGTTATGAGCCCGACGAGCTACCGAACTGCTCCACCCCGCGATGATAAAATTTTAGAAAAGCTTGGCGGCGTCCTACTCTCACAGGGGGAAACCCCCGACTACCATCGGCGCTGAAGAGCTTAACTTCCGTGTTCGGTATGGGAACGGGTGTGACCTCTTCGCTATCGCCACCAAACAATTGAGAGTATTCTCTCAAAACTAGATAACAGGTGTGACATCATTCAAAAATATGGTTAAGTCCTCGATCGATTAGTATCTGTCAGCTCCATGTGTCGCCACACTTCCACCTCAGACCTATCAACCTGATCATCTTTCAGGGATCTTACTTCCTTGCGGAATGGGAAATCTCATCTTGAGGGGGGCTTCATGCTTAGATGCTTTCAGCACTTATCCCGTCCGCACATAGCTACCCAGCGATGCCCTTGGCAGAACAACTGGTACACCAGCGGTGCGTCCATCCCGGTCCTCTCGTACTAAGGACAGCTCCTCTCAAATTTCCTGCGCCCGCGACGGATAGGGACCGAACTGTCTCACGACGTTCTGAACCCAGCTCGCGTACCGCTTTAATGGGCGAACAGCCCAACCCTTGGGACCGACTACAGCCCCAGGATGCGATGAGCCGACATCGAGGTGCCAAACCTCCCCGTCGATGTGGACTCTTGGGGGAGATAAGCCTGTTATCCCCGGGGTAGCTTTTATCCGTTGAGCGATGGCCCTTCCATGCGGAACCACCGGATCACTAAGCCCGACTTTCGTCCCTGCTCGACTTGTAGGTCTCGCAGTCAAGCTCCCTTATGCCTTTACACTCTGCGAATGATTTCCAACCATTCTGAGGGAACCTTTGGGCGCCTCCGTTACCTTTTAGGAGGCGACCGCCCCAGTCAAACTGCCCACCTGACACTGTCTCCCCGCCCGATAAGGGCGGCGGGTTAGAAGGTCAATACAGCCAGGGTAGTATCCCACCGATGCCTCCACCGAAGCTGGCGCTCCGGTTTCCAAGGCTCCTACCTATCCTGTACAAGCTGTACCAAAATTCAATATCAGGCTGCAGTAAAGCTCCACGGGGTCTTTCCGTCCTGTCGCGGGTAACCTGCATCTTCACAGGTACTATAATTTCACCGAGTCTCTCGTTGAGACAGTGCCCAGATCGTTACGCCTTTCGTGCGGGTCGGAACTTACCCGACAAGGAATTTCGCTACCTTAGGACCGTTATAGTTACGGCCGCCGTTTACTGGGGCTTCAATTCGCACCTTCGCTTACGCTAAGCGCTCCTCTTAACCTTCCAGCACCGGGCAGGCGTCAGCCCCTATACTTCGCCTTACGGCTTCGCAGAGACCTGTGTTTTTGCTAAACAGTCGCCTGGGCCTATTCACTGCGGCTCTCTCGGGCTTGCACCCTAACAGAGCACCCCTTCTCCCGAAGTTACGGGGTCATTTTGCCGAGTTCCTTAACGAGAGTTCTCTCGATCACCTTAGGATTCTCTCCTCGCCTACCTGTGTCGGTTTGCGGTACAGGCACCTCTCACCTCGCTAGAGGCTTTTCTTGGCAGTGTGGAATCAGGAACTTCGCTACTATAATTCGCTCGCCATCACAGCTCAGCCTTCACGATAAGCGGATTTGCCTACTTCCCAGCCTAACTGCTTGGACGCGGATATCCAATACCGCGCTTACCCTATCCTCCTGCGTCCCTCCATTGCTCAAACGATAAAGAGGTGGTACAGGAATATCAACCTGTTGTCCATCGCCTACGCCTGTCGGCCTCGGCTTAGGTCCTGACTAACCCTGAGCGGACGAGCCTTCCTCAGGAAACCTTAGGCATTCGGTGGACGGGATTCTCACCCGTCTTTCGCTACTCATACCGGCATTCTCACTTCTAAGCGCTCCACCAGTCCTTCCGGTCTGACTTCACTGCACTTAGAACGCTCCCCTACCACTGATACCATTGGTATCAATTCGCAGCTTCGGTGGTGTATTTAGCCCCGGTACATTTT
>NZ_JBHYYB010000209.1:0-5415 GCF_042752535.1 Kitasatospora sp. NPDC059327
GTCCCCTCAGGAACCGACTCGATCCGGTGATCCGTCAGCGAGCTCATCAGTGACTCCCTTGATCAGGGTGTCCACCGAAATTCTGATACTCCCGCGCCTGGTCGGCGAGGTCCGCGCCGAGCTCGGCCTGCCGATCGTCTGAGGAGTCGGCAGCCCCGACCACCGGCGATCGAGGCCCGCAAGACGATGGAGGGCACCGACGACGAGAACGCCGAACTCCTGGGATGCTCCTATAGACGTCAAGCTGCGGGGGCAAGGTCGGCTTTGCTGGTTTGTGGTGCTGGTGGCCTGGTCAGTGCGTTGTAGATCTCACGTGCGACGAAGCGCTTGAGGCAGCGTGTGATGTCCTTCTTGGACATGCCTTCCATTGTGCGGCGGGCGACGTAGGCGCGGGTGCGTTCGTCGTAGCGCATGCGGACCGGCACGATGGTGTGCAGGGCGTTGTTGGCGGCCCGGTCGCCGCCGCGGTTGAGGCGGTGGCGGTGGGTACGGCCGGATGACGCGGGTATGGGTGCGACCCCGGTCAAATGGGCGAACGCGGCCTCGGAGCGCATCCGTTCGGGGTTGTCCCCGGCCGAGGCCAGGAGCTGGCCGGCGGTCTCGGGGCCGACCCCGAACAGTGCGAGGAGTTCCGGGGCGGCCTGCTTGACCAGCGGGCCGATCTCGGCGTCGAGCTCGGTGATCTCGACATCGAGTGCTTGATGACGGCGGGCCAGGCGCCGCAGGGCCGCCTTGGTCGCGGCCAGTGGCGTGGACAGGTCCGTACCGGAGCGCAGTCGGGCGAGCGTGCGGATCAGCGCGGTCCGGTCCAGGTGGGCGACCTGCTCGCGCAGTGTCGCCGGCGCGGACACGAGCAGCCCGCGGATCTGGTTGATCGCCTGGGTGCGGGCCTTGACCGCGCTGCGGCGCGCACACCGCAGTACCCGGACGGCCTCGACCGTGCCGTCGCGGCTCTTGGGGACTGCGGTGGCCCGGCCGGAGGCGACTGCCATGGCGGCCGCGTAAGCGTCGATCGGGTCGGATTTGCCGCGCGTGCGACGGGTTTTGCGGTCCGGGCGGTCCACATCGACGACCGTGACCCCGGCGGCGGTCAGCACACGGGTCGGTTCGGCGCCGTAGGCCCCGGTGCCCTCCACCCCGACGGCGGTCACGGTGCCGTGCGAGCGTAGCCGGTTCAGCAGGTCCCGGTAGCCGTGCACGGTGGCCGGGAACTCCCGGTCGGCCAGGTGCCGGCCGAGTCGGTCGATCACCGCCGCGTGATGGGTCAGGCCGTGGGTGTCGACGCCGCCGGTGATCTCCGAGGCATCATGCGTCATGCTGGTCATGTCCGTCCTTGCCGCTTGTCCGAGCCGAGGGCGGCACGCGCCGGTCGGGCGGGTGGACAAGACAGTGACGGGGCCTCTGGCCAGGCTCCTGACTTGTTGAATCGGACCCAGGCGCTCGGTCTGCAGCCGTAGCGTCCAGGGTTTCGGTCGGCACGGGCCCGCAGTGCTCCTTGCCGCCCACGGGCTGGCTCTCTCATAGCGTGCCGCCGCCGGCCGACACCCGCGCGGTGTGGCTCGACAGAGGCATGAGGACGACACGGTGACTTCAAGTCAGGATGCCCACCGCACTCCCTCCCCGGTCCCGTCGAGTGCAAGGCCAGCCCGTGATCCTGATCGGTATCGACCCGCACAAGTCCTCCCACACCGCAGTCGCCGTCGACGCCTCGGGCCACCAGCTGGCCCAGCGCCGGTTCGTCGTCAACGCCGGCACGTTCTGCCAGCTCATGGCCTGGTGCGAGCAGTGGCCCGAGCGGCGCTTCGCCGTCGAGGGCGCCGGCGGCCTCGGCCGCTCGCTCGCCCAACAGCTGGCGGCCGCCGGCGAGGACGTGGTCGACGTGCCGGCCACGCTCTCCGCCAGGGCCCGGCTGCTGTCCACCGGTGGCAACCGCAAGACCGACGAGGCCGACGCCCGCCATGTCGCCCAGGTCGCTCTGTTCCGCCCCGACCTGCGGCAGGTGGCCGCTGAGGACCAGACGACGATCCTGCGGCTGCTGACCGAGCGGCGCGACGACCTGGTCCACGAACGCACCCGCGTACTCAACCGGCTGCACGCCGTCCTGCGCGATCTGCTGCCCGGCGGCGTGGCCACCGGACTGACCGCAGACAAGGCCGCCGCCGCGATGAAGGGCAGCCGTCCCGTCACCGCCACCGACAACTGCCGTCGGGACATCGCCCGTGACCTGCTGGCCGACCTGCGACGCCTGGACCGCCTGGTCAAGGACAACGAGGTCCAGATGCGCGAGGCGCTGGCCGCCACCCGAACCACGCTCACCAGCCTGCCGGGCCTGGGCACCGTGCTGGCCGCCAAGGTCCTCGGCCACGTCGGCGACATCACCCGATTCCCCACCGAGCACCACTTCGCCAGCTACACCGGCAGCGCGCCTCTGGACGCCTCCAGCGGCAACAACGTCCGCCACCGGCTCAACACCGGCGGCAACCGGGCGCTCAACTCAGTCCTGCACGTCATCGCGATCGTCCAGATCCGCGACGGCGGCCGCGGCCAGGAGTACTACCAGCGCAAGATCGCCGAGGGGAAGACGCCATCCGAGGCCCGCCGGGCCCTCAAGCGACGCCTGTCCAACGTGGTCTACCGGATCATGAAACGCGACCATCGGGCCCAACTCGCAGCAGCAGCTTGACACACAGAGGCGCTATGAAGTCACAAACGCCCGTCCGGCCGCGTGCGTGGTGATGCCACCGATGAGCCGACAAATCCCAAACAGGACAGTCGAGACGTCAGTCAGGCCACGGGTCAGACCCACCGACGACATCACCACGAACATCATCACTGTCAGGTCAGGTGCACGACGACAGGAGACCCGAGGAAGGCAAGGGAGACAGGCACGCCGTCCTGGCGCTCGCGCGTCGCCGCACGAACGTCCTCCGGGCCATGATCAGAGACAAAACCCCTACGGATGCGACGCCTCGGATCGTCACGGCGGCTTGGCCGCTGTCCGTGTCGGCCAGGACGACTAGAATCGCGACGCCCAATACACAGAGTCATTGAAGCGTGGCGCTCTGTCGTTATATCTCTGGCAGTCTGGAGCATCCGTGGGATCCACCGAATCACCCGGCATCAAGGGCATCGAGCTGTCGAAGCCTGCGTCCACTACCGCCCTTGGCAGCATGCGGTCGCAGGGCGTCTCGTTCGCGATCGTCAGGGGCTACCGATCCACCAGCACCGTAGACCCCAACCTGGCGGCCAATGTCGCCAACGCGTGGGCGGCCGGAATGGCGCACGTCGACGTCTACCACACCCCCTCCTTCTCCAGCGGCAATCCCGCCCGGCAGGTGAACGCCCTCGTCAACTACTTGAAAGTCAACAACGTCAAGTACGGCCAGATGTGGCTGAACATCGAAGGCCCCGGCGCCTACTGGGGCGACGACACCGCGGCCAACGCTGACTTCATCGCCGAGCTGTTCAACGAGATGAGGAGCAACGGCGTCCACCTCGGCATCCGCACCTCCGCCTCACAGTGGGAGCCGATCGCCGGAAGTTGGACCGGCGGCAGCGCCTACCCCCTCTGGTACAAGCAGACCGACAGCAAGCAGACCTTCGACGACTTCACCCCCTTCGGCGGCTGGACCAAGCCCAACATCAAAACCTACGACGAAGGCGAACTGGCCGGCGTGGGCGTCGAAAGGCTCTGGTACCTCAGGCCACAGCAAATCCCTCGGATCGCTCCGCCGACCAGATCACGACACGGGAGGACAGCCACGGCGGACCGTGGCCGCCCCCCAGGAGGATGAGTGAACTCAGGTACCGCCGTCCGGCGGCTTTGGAACGTCGGAGCGGCTTGACTTCGAGATCGGGACGTTGCTGGACCCGTGGCCGAAGCAGGTCGAGGACTGGACGGCCGCGCAGCGCAAGGCCGGCCGGGGCCGGATCACGCTGTACCGGGTCGTCTCGACGCTGCGCACCGCGCCGAACCACGCGGTGCGTTCGTGGCGGCCGAAGTTCGACCCGGCCGAGCGCTGCGTGCCGTGCACGCCCCGCGCGCAGGAGCGCACGTGCTGGACACCGGTGCAGGCTGCGGCGTTCCTGCCGCACAGCACGGAACAGTACGCCGACCGGCCTGGCGACCTCCACGTCAGCACGGGCTTCCGATGGCATGCGAAGCGGTTTCCCGACCCTGGAATCGACTTCGCCGCGGGGAGTCCTCGGTGGCACACCGCACCGAACTCCAGGTGGACCCCGAAGGCCGCATCGGGCTCCCTCTGCATCATGGGCAGGCCCCCTCGGCCAGGTGACGGGTGACGATAATGAGCCCTCGGTGCCGGTTCTGCGCGGTCGGGATGTTCCGGCAGGAGCACCCGATGACGCGTACTGTGCGTGGCCGAATGGTCACTTTACGATGAATGGGTTCGATGGCTATCGTCGGGTGGGCGCGGGCCGGCACGGTCCGCGAGGTGGCTTCCGGAAGGGTGATGTGCCCATGCCCCATGTGACGATTCCCGCCGATCGGATCGCGGTCCTCCAGAGCATTGTCGACAACTCTCCGCACGCGGTGCGCGGTGGCTGGTCGTGCGACGACCTCCAGGCGGAACTGGACTCCTACTTCGGCAGCGCGTTCGACGACCCGAGCGAGGGTATCGGTTACTTCTTCCTCTTCCTCGTGGCCCTGATCAAGGGCTGTGACTTCGTCTGGGAGGAGGGAGACCCCCGGTACTGGGCGGACCCCTTCAAGCAGAAGCCGTTCCTGATCGAGATGTGTCCGCCGCGATGGGACGCCCGGGGGTCCAGGCTGAAGATGTACGACTCCGACATCTCGGTTCTCATGAGCAACAACATCAACCGCAAGGGCGACTACGACCCCTCGCAGGACCCGCGCAACGCCTTCCACCTGGCCCCGGCCGGCCGTCAGCTCGAGGGCCGCGACGCCTACTACATCTTCGTCCAGGACGGACCGCACGCGGGCAAGTCCCTCTCCGGCTACTGGAACGCGGGCGCGGAGGGCGGCGAGGGGCGGCGCTACATCCACGCCCTGGAACACGACCCCGCCACCGCGGACATGTGGACCTTCAGCGACTACATGAGCGGCCACGACAGCGGCGGAACCGAGGGGCGTGCCATCGACAACTACACCGTCGACGGGACACACCAGGGACGCATGGACGTCACCGACGGGAAGGGCGGCCAGTACGTGCAGGTCTGGCCCGAATGGAACGGCTACTACAACCAGCTCTTCCAGCCCCGCCCCCTCGGCTACCAGTACTGACCCGGCCGGGCCACACACCTGCGGCAGATCGCGACCAAAGCGGGCGTGTAAGGGATTTGGCTCTGTCTCGTAATCGGTGGTAACCAAGGGTGATCGGCATCGTTGGCATGGTGTGCGAGATGTCAACGAGCTTGTGAGTGTGGTGTTTTCAG